>CACXJZ010000090.1 GCA_902768105.1 uncultured Prevotellaceae bacterium | reverse complement strand
ATGCCGACGAGTGGCACATCAGCAAAGACAAGATCGGATTCCTCGGTTTCTCGGCTGGTGGCGGTGTGGCTATCGCTGCCACAATGACTGCCGACAGCAAGGAGCGTTCCGACTTCCTCTGCACCAACTTCGGCCCCTCGCTGATGCCAGTTACCGTACCGCAGGATGCCCCTCCCCTACTCATCATGACGCGTGCCGACCATCCCAATGTCGCTGCTGGGCTCGTAGCTCTGTTCATGGAATGGAAGAAGGCTGGAGCAAATGCCGAACTGCACATGTATGGTGACGGCAAAGGCCCCTTCGAGCTGATGCCGCAGACGGGTGAGACTACGACTGAAACCTGGAGTAACCAGATGATTCACTGGCTGAAGGCCAAGGGCTTCATCATCAAGAACTGAAATAACAATAGAAGAACAATGAAAGATAGGATTCTGAGCCTGTTGGGAGCTATCAACAAAGGCATCTACGAGAAGGATACGGAACTTTCGCTCTCGCTGATGGCGGCACTGGCCGGTGATAGCGTGATATTGCTCGGCCCGCCGGGTGTGGCCAAGTCGATGGTGGCACGAAGGCTGAAGCTGGCATTCAAGGATGCACGGTCGTTCGAGTATCTGATGTCGCGTTTCAGCACACCCGACGAGATATTCGGCCCCGTGAGCATCAGCAAACTGAAGGACGCGGACAAATACGAGCGTAACACGGAGGGCTATCTGCCGACGGCTGACGTGGTGTTTCTCGATGAGATATGGAAGGCCGGACCTGCCATACAGAACACACTGCTGACAGTTATCAACGAGAAGCTGTTCCGCAATGGCGACACGGAGGTTCACCTGCCCCTGAAGCTGCTGTTGGCGGCCAGCAATGAGCTACCTACACAGGGCGAGGGCTTGGAGGCGCTATGGGACCGCTTCATCATCCGCATTGAGTGCGGCAACATCAAGGACGTGAAGTGCTTTAATGCCATGCTACTCGACAATACTGCCGACGGGGATATTGAGGTAGCTGACGGGCTACAGATTTCAGACGAGGAATACTGCCGGTGGAACAAGGTTATCGACACGGTGGCTGTCTCGGAGGAAGTGCTGCGCATCATCAACGTCATCCGCAAGTCACTGGGTAGCGTAACCATCGCCCAAAACGACGAGCGGCACAACGTCTATGTAAGCGACCGCCGATGGAAGAAGATTGTCCGTCTGCTGCGCACGTCGGCTTTCGTTCATGATAGAACAGAGGTGACGGCTGACGACCTATTGCCCGTCTATAACTGTCTGTGGCAGGAACCGGAGGAGTGCGAGGGTATCAGGGCCATCGTCATCCGTGCCTTGTATAACGACCTGACGATGGAGTTCGCCAGTCTGCGGAAGAACCTGGAGAACGACATCCGCGTGAGCCGTCAGCACCGCGCCACGAACCGCGCCCGCCAAAACATGCAGCTCTTCGACACGAACAAGAAGATATACGACAACTATTACTACCACCTGCTCGACCACGACACGGGTAATACCTACGTCTTGGTGGCCGACTACCAGAATATGAGGCAGGCAAGCAGAGAGAATGCGGGGCAGGCGGGTATCATCTACAAAGACCCGAACAATCCTCAGCGCAGCATCGTCAGGACGTATGACGGCAGCGATATGCCACGGGGTGCCAGCTCAGTCTATCTGACACGCGACGAGGAGTGCATCTATATCAACGGTGTGCGGTTCTATATCGAGACGCTCGGACGTGGGGAACAGCAGACGCTACCAACCAAGAAAGGCAGCGTATCAGGTCGTGACTTTTACGAGGAGCTGGAGCAACTGAGCACGCAGATTCGCCAACGGACTGACGCTATTCACGGCAATATCTTCGTGTCGGAGACCGATAAGAAGGAGGTGGACGAGTTCGTCAAGAACCTGTTCACGGAAATTGCCCACACCAGGCAGGACATGGAGAAGCTGGAGGAGTGATAGTTGCTTATGGATGTAGCGAGGTTTTCTCCGACTGACTATTTGACGATGCTCGAACGCTTTGTTACCAATGGCGACGTGTTCGAGTTTGAGACCAATGTGCAGAT
>CACXJZ010000089.1 GCA_902768105.1 uncultured Prevotellaceae bacterium | reverse complement strand
ACCTTCGGCACGCCCACATCCTTGGTGAAGTGGATGACCTGGCGCTGAAGGTTGCTCAAATCGACCACATCGGCATCCACAATACCTATCGTACCAATACCTGCCGCAGCGAGGTAGAGCGACACGGGAGCCCCCAGGCCGCCAGCTCCCACCACGAGCACACGCGCGTTCATTATCTTCTCTTGGCCCTCCACGCCTACATCCTGCAACAAGATGTGTCGCGAATAGCGCTGTATCTGTTCTTCTGTAAAGTCAATCATCGCGCGCCTCCTCCCATGAAATACAGGAAATCGACCTTGTCGCCTTCCTTGATCTGGACACTATCCCAGTCCTCGCGCTCAGCGAACTCCTCGTTCACCTGTACGCTGACCATCTCGGGATTCTCTACCAGCAACTGCTTGATCAGTTCACTTACGTTGAGTGGCAGATTAACATTCTGCGCGTCACCATTTACATAAATTTTTGCCATAATCGTTTGAGTTTGAATTCGACTGCAAAGGTACGGCGTTTTTGACACTCCCACAATCGCCCAAACGTGGCATTTCGCATACCAATTGTTTGGTAGGGTGACAGGCTATCGCAGCCGCCTGAGCAGTTCCAGCAGCACCTGCCAGATGTCGCCGATGGTTTTCAGTTCCACCCGTTCACTGGCAGAGTGGGGCTCTACGATGCGGGGGCCGATGCTGGCTATCTGGATGCCAGGATAATGCTCCACGAAGAAGCCCGCCTCGAGCACGAAGTGCATGGCCACCATGCGTGGCCGCCAGCCCAGCACGTCGAGGAAGGTGTCGCTGGTCAGTTGGAGGAAAGGCGACTGCTGGTCTTCCTGCCAGGCAGGTGCTGACATGACGGTCTCAGAGGTGGCTCCTGCAGCGGCGAAGGCAGCGGCAATCTGCTGACTGAGCCTTGCCATGTCGGCATCGATGAAACTACGCGTGTGCGTACTGATAAAGAGGTGGTCGCCTTCGGTACTGATGCGCCCGATATTGTTTGATGTTTCCACCGTGTCGTCCATGACAGTGCTCATTCTGACCACCCCCTGAGGCACCTGCTGCAGACAGGTCATCAGCGACTGGAGCACCTCAGGTCTGATCACCTGGGCTTGTGGCTCGCAGGGCTCGATGATGCATGTCATGCCCATGTCCAGAGGGTATTCCCTGTGCAGCCACTCATTTATTTCCTGTTGATAGTTGATAACGGGCAGATGACGGTCTTGGGAATGCACAGCCATCACGATCTCGCCCTTTGAGGCTATCGAGGCGTTGGCCTCACCAATATTTATGGATGCCACGCTGATTTCATGCCGTCTGGCAAGATCATCCAGGGTTGCCTTTGCTGCAACAACGGCCGAGCAGCGCCCCTTGTTGATATCGACGCCAGAATGACCGCCCAGTCCGCCTTCAAACCTGATGCGGTACCACTGGCATTCATCCTCCGCAACAGCCGTATGCTGAAGGGGAATACGGTGGAACTGCAGGGTGGCTCCAGCGGCTCCCGTCGTGATGGTGTCGTAGTCTTCAGAATCGAGGTTGATGACCTTACGCCCTCGGATGAAGTCCTTCGACAGTTGGGCGGCTCCCGTCATGCCGTCCTCCTCATTGGTCGTCGTGATCACTTCCAGGGCGGGGTGCTCGATGGTGTCGCTTTCCAGCACGGCAAGAGCCATCGAGAGGCCGATGCCGTTGTCGGCACCCAGCGAAGTGCCCCTTGCCTTCATCCAACCATCCTCCACGTATGCCTCAATGGGGTCGTTGAGCGGGTCGGCCATCCCTACGCACACCATGTCCATGTGGTTCAGGAGTACGATGGTCTCTGCGCCCTCGTACCCTGGTGTGGCAGGTTTGCGGATGACGACGCAGTTCTCTGCGTCGCGCTCATAGTCTAACTGTAGGCGCTGGGCAAACTGGCAGAGATAGTCGGCCACGCGCTCTTCATGATGCGACGGGCGTGGGATTCGGTTGAGTTCACTGAAGATACTCAAAACGCGTTCGGAAGTGGGCTGTTTCATAATTCTATACTGTTTTTTGGCTGCAAAGATAGTAAAAAATCCGCTTATACCAAACAATTGGTAGGCAAAATGCCACAATCAGGCGATTGTGGACATGCTGATTTCACCGTACCTTTGCACCCAGACTCAAACGTGTAAAATTATGGCAGAACAAAAGAAACTAAGCATCATCGCCTTCAGTGGCGATTTCGACAAACTGACGGCAGTATTTACATTAGGTACGGGCGCGCCATCAAGCAGAAGCAGGGGCGCTCGTTTACGGGTGGCAACTGGCTGACGAAGATTTTCGGCTTCATGATGGGTGGACTGAAAGTGACACCCACGAGTCGATTCAACTTCCTCGGTGCAGGCCCCAAGATCTTCCGCTACCTGATGCGTAAGAACAATGTGGCAACTCTCGAAGAACTCGTTGAGGCAGCCAAAGTACTTGGAATCAATCTTTATGCCTGCGAGATGGCCATGCACGTGCTCGGCCTGAAGAAGGAGGACTTCATTCCTGAGGTAAAGGATGTGCTCGGCGTAGCCTCATTCCTGAACCTCTCGGAAGGTGGACAAACGTTGTTTATTTGATTGACCATTGACCATTGACCATTGAACATTGAACATTAAAGATTGAATATTATGGCAACAAAGGTATTAGACATTACGAAGGAACACTGCCCGATGACCTTCGTCAAAACAAAGATTGAGCTTTCAAAGCTACAGACGGGCGATATTCTCGAAGTGCTACTCGCTGAAGGCGAACCCCTCGATAACGTGCCTCGCAATGCGAGGGAGCAGGGATACAATGTGCTTTCGGTAGAGCATGTGGAAGGAACCATACACAAAGTGACTATCAAAAAATAAATTTCAATCACAAAATTAAAAAAACTCAAACGATTATGGCAGATTCTAATTTACAGCGCAGTGTGACCACTGCTACCGCCAGAAGACTGGCAACGACCACTA
>CACXJZ010000088.1 GCA_902768105.1 uncultured Prevotellaceae bacterium | reverse complement strand
TATCGTGGCATGCGAATCGTCTATTCGTATGATGATGGGTTCCATGATGATTTCAACGTCAGCGAAGAACTGAATATTGAATACTATGACTGACTACGATTCCATATGGCGCACGCAGGATGAGATTAGAACGGTGGTGAATGCCGTTTTGGGCGAATGCATCTGGAATCTCAGCTACAGCGAGCGACGGATGGCCATAGAACTGGAGCTGACTGTCACGCTTGATGATGATACTATCGCCAAACTTTGCTGCCAGTTCCCCATCACTGCCGACTACGACACTGCCGACTACGACGGCATCGGAGCAAAAGGCTCGAAATTCGCATTCTATCTCTGAATCCCCAGATAATCGAAGAACTTGTCAGGCCAGTAGTTCATAACCAGCTCGTCAGGGAAATCTGTCTCTTTCAGCAACGGATAGAGCCGTTCGTAGTCGGCTATCTGGAACGAGATATGTGCATCGCTGCCAAGAATCGTAGGCACCTCGTACTTCTTACACAAACGCAAGATCTCCAGATTATTATCTCGTGCCACTGTCTTCTTGCGCTGTGGAGCCAGTGAATGATTGTTCACCTCCAATAGCGTATGCGCCTCCTTCGCAGCCAACACTAATTGCTCGAAGTCCAGTTCTGCAGAGCATGACTGATTATGTGAATCTTGGGATTCTTGATGACACGGATCATCCCCTCCGTGTTCTCCTCCTTCGTGCCACCTTGATACCACGCAGCGTGAATGCCTGCAATGGCAAGGTCAAGCCATCCTATTTGTTCATCAGTCAGATCAAGACTACCTTTCGTATCGAGAATGTTGATCTCGCAGCCCATCAGCAACCGTATACCGTACATCTGACGAGGTACGGTGAACATATTCTTGAAATACAACGTCGGACAAGTGCCGGGTACACTCGGCCCATGCTCCGTAATTCCCAGCACCTCCAATCCCATATCTACAGCGGCCTTCGCCATCTCCTGAAGGCTACTGTAAGCATGCCCGGATGCCACCGTATGCGTATGCGCGTCTATTAATACCTTTCTCATACAACTTTTATTTTATAAAATGCGGATAATCGGGCTCTCCAAGCTTCGGCTCGTATGAAAAGCCCTCGTAACTGAAAGCGCAGAGGTCTTCGGGCTTGTCGATGCGGTTCTCAATGATGAACCGCGTCATGGCACCACGGCATGTCTTGGCCCAGACTGCCTGCATCTTCAGATTACTACCCTTTCGGACATAGAACAAAGGCTGGACGATTCGTACTTCCTTGCGGACGCGCTGCCAATCAAACGAGTGCTGGTACTCCTCCGTAGCAAGATGAATCAATACGCCGTCATCGGCTTTCACGGCATCAATCAGGATGTCTGTCAGACGGCTCTTCCAAAAAGCGAACATATTCTGACCCTCTCCGCTCGGCAGTTCAACATGACCCTCCATCCGATACGGAAGAATAGCATCCAAAGGCCGGAGCAGACCATAGAGAAATGAAGTA
This sequence comes from uncultured Prevotellaceae bacterium, assembly GCA_902768105.1. Classification (GTDB taxonomy): domain Bacteria; phylum Bacteroidota; class Bacteroidia; order Bacteroidales; family Bacteroidaceae; genus Prevotella. The sequence continues at coordinate 4,675 of CACXJZ010000088.1, read as the reverse complement.
ATCCACAACTTCCCATGCGCAACATTGAGGTCATCGACCGTCAGCGTCTCAGCCTTCAAATGCTTGTAGGCCTGACCGTGATAGGCAAGAATTGCTGGCAGCTTCGCGGAATCTTCAAAGCGCAACCTGTTCTGAGCGGCAATCTGCTGGCTGCAGCCCAGCATCTCGGCAATCGACTCAGCGGAATACTGGACCATATCCCTTGCGAATCCCTCTGCCTCATTCTGAAAACGAGGTGTTGACAAGCTGATGTCAGGAATCGACTTCACCCTGTCGTTCATGATTTTGGCTGATGCGAGAATAATCTGCATTTTCTCAATTCATCTTCGTCATGTGATAACCCATTCGCTTCAACTGCATTGCAGTTCCAAAAAGGTATAACTGGTGCAGGCAGGCAACGTAGCCATTGAAGGCCTCCTTAGTGCCTGGTTCGAGTCGCTGGTGCATCAAGGCATTATAGACCCGCGATGCACACTCGCCAGTCACCTTTTCCAGAACGGTATAGTCCACGCCCTGCAGCAACAGCACTTCCTCGCGGATGTATTCGTCCATCGCATCATAGCCCCGCTTGTCGCGCATATAGGCGTAAAGGTCTTCAATCTTTGAGTATATCTCCCATTCCGTGTCCCACATCTTCGCTACAGCCATGCCGATATACATCATCCAGCCGAGTGAGGCCGAAGGGAAGTCCTGAAACTCGCGGATGCCGTCAGGGATATAAGCCTTGGCTATCTCTTCCCACTTATCTTCCACGTCAGGACACTCCGGCATCCGTTCATCCACTTCTTTCATGCTCAGCAGGAACTGATGCAGGTCTTTGCGTAATTGCTCTTCAAAGCTCTCCATTTCACAAATACTATTAAAATCTCTGGCAAAGGTACGTAAAAATGGGCTTTTTTTCGTACTTTTGCAGCAATTATTAGGATAGTTTATGAAAGTAAAGATTCAAACCATGCTGGGCGACATCGTAGTTCGCCTATACGACGAGACACCCATCCATCGAGACAATTTCTTGAAGTTGGCGAAGGAGGGTTATTATGATGGTACGCTGTTCCATCGGGTTATCAAGAACTTTATGATTCAGGGGGGTGACCCCGATTCCAAGGGTGCACCTGCTGGGAAGATGCTGGGCGTCGGTGGTCCTGACTACACACTTGAAGCCGAGATTAAGGACGGACTTTTCCATAAGCGTGGCGCATTGGCTGCTGCACGCCAGGGTGACGAGGTGAATCCTGAGCGCCGTAGTAGCGGTTCGCAGTTCTACATAGTCTGGGGAGATGTGTACAGCGAAGGCCAGCTTGGCCAGTTCTCCAAACAACTGAGGATGCAGAAGGTGCAGGATGCCTTCAATAAGCTTGCTGCCGAACATCGTGCTGAGATTATGCAGATGCGCCGTGACAGGAATCGTGAAGGTCTTCAGGAACTACAAGACAAACTGGCTGCAGAAGCAGAAAGCAAGGTTGGTAAGTCTGGTCTGACCGATGAACAACTGAAGATTTACTCAACTGTCGGCGGTACTCCCCATCTTGACGGTCAATACACCGTATTTGGCGAGGTTGAGGAAGGCCTTGATGTGGTTGAAATGATTCAAGGCACAGCAACTGGACGTGCCGACAGACCCGTAGATGATATTGAAATGAAAATGATAGTCATAGAATAGACATCATGGAATACAGAAAGATAGGCGATAACTACTATATCCGCATGGATCGAGGTGATGAAATTATCTGTAACCTCCTCGAAATCTGCGAAAAGGAATCCATACCGTCAGCCGTTTTCTCTGGAATCGGAGGCTGTCAGAGTGCAGAACTGCAGGTGTTCATTCCCGAAACTGGCAGCTTTGAGACTGAACAGTTAGAGGGGATGCTGGAGCTGGTATCGCTCAACGGAAATGTCGTAAGAGACGATGACGGCAAACTCTTCCATCATACTCATGCTTTGTTCTCATTCAAGAAAGACGGCCAGCATGGAATGGCAGGTGGGCATCTGAAAACCACAATCGTTCTATATACTGCTGAGATTGAACTGCGTCCTACTGTTGGTGGTGCTATCGGAAGGAAGTTTGACCCTGAGACTGGTACTGGATTCTGGAACTTTAAAGATTAAAAGCTATGGTACAGCGCTCGGCTTTGCCGCTTTCCACAGGAAAGAACTATAAGGTCGTTACACTTTGTGGAAGCACCCGTTTCAAGGAGCAATACATGGAAGTTCAGAAACGATTAACGCTGGAGGGCTACATTGTCATCAGCGTAGGACTGTTCGGGCATTCCGGCGACGAAGAGGTTTGGAAACCAGGCACGAAGGAAATGCTTGATGACATGCACCTTCGCAAGATCGACATGGCGGACGAAATCTTTGTCATCAATGTCGGCGGCTACATTGGCGAGAGTACCAAGAGGGAAATCGCCTACGCTGAGAAATGAAAAGACTCGCTTTATTCTGTATGTTTTTCCTGCCTTTGTTTGCATGGGCGCAAAAGCAGTATTTCCTGCCAACGGCTACCCCCTCTGACGAGGAAAAGGACAAGCCAATGATTGAGATCTATCTGCCCCAGCAGCCAAATGGATGTGCCGTTGTGCTCTGTCCTGGCGGTGCCATGAGATGGCTGTCGTGGGAGAGCGACGTGGTGAAGATGGCATCGTTCCTAAATGAACACGGCATTGCCGCCATCGGACTGCGCTATCATCTGAACAAGGAGCAGATGCCGCAGGGTATGAAGATGCCACCGATGGTGGATGTGACACATCCTGAAGCATTTCCGCAGGCCGACGCCAATCCGATGCACACGGCCAGTGGCGACTCTATCATCCAACTCGCAGCACAGGATGCCAAGGCTGCCATCCGTATGGTGAGAGAACATGCTGACGAATGGCACATCAACAAAGACAAGATAGGATTCCTCGGTTTCTCAGCTGGAGGCGGTGTGGCTATCGCTGCCACGATGTCTGCCGACAGCACGGAGCGTCCCGACTTCCTCTGCACCAACTTCGGCCCCTCGCTGATGCCAGTTACCATTCTACAGGATGCCCCTCCCCTGCTCATCATGACGCGTGCCGACCATCCCAATGTAGCAGCAGGCCTCGTGGCCCTCTTCATGGAGTGGAAGAAGGCAGGAGCAAATGCCGAACTGCATATGTATGGCGACGGCAAAGGCCCCTACGAGCTGATGCCGCAGACGGGTGAGACAACGACTGAGACATGGAGCACTCAGATGATTCACTGGCTGAAGGCCAAGGGATTTGTCAAAAAGAACTGAAATAATAATTAGGAAACAATGAAAGATAGGATTCTGAGCCTGTTGGGGACTATCAACAAGGGCATCTACGAGAAGGAAACGGAGCTTTCGCTCTCGCTGATGGCGGCGCTGGCTGGGGAGAGCGTGATATTGCTCGGCCCGCCGGGTGTGGCCAAGTCGATGGTGGCACGTAGGCTGAAACTGGCGTTCAAGGATGCGCGGTCGTTCGAGTATCTGATGTCGCGCTTCAGCACGCCCGACGAGATATTCGGCCCCGTGAGCATCAGCAAACTGAAGGACGCGGACAAATACGAGCGCAACACGGAGGGCTATCTGCCGACGGCTGACGTGGTGTTCCTCGACGAGATATGGAAGGCCGGGCCAGCCATACAGAACACGCTGCTGACAGTCATCAACGAGAAGCTGTTCCGCAATGGCGACACTGAGGTTCATCTGCCCCTAAAACTGTTGTTGGCGGCCAGCAATGAGCTACCTACACAGGGCGAGGGCTTGGAGGCACTATGGGACCGCTTCATCATCCGCATTGAGTGCGGCAATATCAAGGACGTGAAGAGCTTTAATGCCATGCTGCTCGACAATACTGCCGACGGAGACATTGAGGTAGCTGACGGGCTACAGATTTCGGACGAGGAATACTGCCAGTGGAACAAGGCTATTGACACGGTGGCAGTCTCGGAGGAAGTGCTGCGCATCATCAACGTCATTCGCAAGTCGCTGGGCAGCGTCACCATCGCCCAGACCGACGAGCGGCACAACGTCTATGTGAGTGACCGACGGTGGAAGAAGATTGTCCGTCTGCTGCGCACGTCGGCCTTCGTCCACGACCGAAAGGAGGTGACGGCTGATGACCTGCTACCCGTCTATAACTGTTTGTGGCAGGAGCCGGAGGAGTGCGAGGGTATCAGGGCCATGGTCATCCGTGCCTTGTATAACGACCTGACGATGGAGTTCGCCAGTCTGCGGAAGAACTTGGAGAACGACATCCGCGTGAGCCGTCAGCACCGCGCCACGAACCGCGCCCGCCAGAACATGCAGCTCTTCGACACGAACAAGAAGATATACGACAACTATTACTATCACCTGCTCGACCACGACACGGGTAACACCTACGTCCTGGTGGCCGACTACCAGAACATGAGACAGGCGAGCCGCGAGAATGCGGGGCAGGCGGGTATCATCTACAAAGACCCGAACAATCCGCAGCGCAGCATCATCAGGACATATGACGGCAGCGATATGCCACGGGGTGCCAGCTCAGTCTATCTGACACGCGACGAGGAGTGCATCTATATCAACGGCGTGCGGTTCTATATCGAGACACTCGGACGCGGGGAACAGCAGACGCTACCAACCAAGAAAGGCAGCGTATCAGGGCGTGACTTCTACGAGGAGCTGGAGCAACTGAGCACGCAGATCCGT
>CACXJZ010000087.1 GCA_902768105.1 uncultured Prevotellaceae bacterium | reverse complement strand
TCAGGTGCAGACCATCTCGCCTGCCATCGACCGGGCATACGACAAGGGCATCCCCGTGATTGTTTTCGAGCGCAAGACCAGTTCACAGAAATATACCGCCTTTATCAGTGCCGACAACTACGAGATGGGGCGCGTGATGGGAGAATACATCATCACCCGACTGGGCGGCAAGGGCCGAGTGCTGGAAATCAAGGGACTGAAAGGCTCGTCACCCTCTATTGAGCGCCATAACGGTTTTCTGGATGCACTAAAGAAGGCAGCCGACATTCAGCTTGTAGCCTCGCTACAGGGCGACTGGACGGAACAGAGCGCCTATCAGGCCGTCACCAACTACCCGGGTGACCTGAGCCACATCGACTTCGTCTTCGGGCAGAACGACCGCATGGCAATGGGAGCCCGTAAGGCACTCTCCACTCTCCATTCTCCCCTCTCCACAAAATACTGCGGCATCGACGGACTGCCGGGTGAGAACGGTGGTATCAGGCTGGTGCGCGACTCTGTTCTGGACGCTTCCTATATCTACCCCACCCACGGAGACCGGCTGCTGCAGCTTGCCTTGGACATACTTGACGGCAAACCTTACGAGAAGGAGACACACTTGATGTCGGCACTTGTTACCCGCGACAATGCCAACGTGTTGCTCATGCAGGCTGAGGAGGTGATGCGTCAGACGGACTACCTCAACCAGTTGCACGAACAAGCCGACACCTATGTGCAGGAGCTGGACACCCAACGCACCGCCACGTGGCTCTTTCTGGCCCTTGTCGTCTTGCTGTTGCTCTTCATCGTCTTTATCTATTACTATTTTATACAGAAGGCCCGCTTAGCACAGGAACGCACCCGAATGGAGCGAGAACAACTCGACTTCTATACTCAGGTGAGCCATGAGCTGCGGACCCCGCTGACCCTCATTGAAGGACCATTGCAGCAGTTAGGCGACACCCAGGATATGAAGCAGGCCAGCCCGCAGGCTGCCAGCATGTTCGATATTGTGAACCGAAACACCCGCCAGCTCTCTCTACTCATTAACAAAATGCTCAATTTTACTAAAGGGCAAGAAAGAATGGAGGACGGGCTGGAAAATGCTCCGCTCAGCTCTGCCACTTTGCTTTCCAAAGAGCCCTCAACACTCAACGGTCCGCTCGGCTCTGCCGCTTTGCAAGGCAATGAACGCTCTACGCTCAACCCCCATCTACTCCTCATCGTAGATGACAATGCCGACATACGCACCTACCTGCGCACTATACTGCAAGCGCACTACCAACTGCTGGAGGCTGCCGACGGTCAGGAAGGACTGACGCTGGCCAACGAGCAAGTGCCCGATTTGATCATTTCTGACGTCATGATGCCAGTGATGAACGGTCTGCAGTTCTGCCAGCACATCAAGGACAATATGGTCACCAGCCACATCCCCGTCATTCTGCTCACCGCCCGCTCGCTGAGCAAGCATCAGGTGGAGGGCTATCGCAGCGGTGCCGATGCCTACATCACCAAGCCCTTCGAACCCGACTTGCTGCAGGCCCGCATTGAGAACCTGCTGCGCCAGCGCCAACAGCTCCGCGAGTTGTGGGGTGAGGGACAAGCAAAAAAAGAACCCTCAACGCTCACCGCTCCGCTCGGCTCTGCCGCTTTGCAAGGCAAAGAACGCTCACCCCTCAAATCAGAAGCCTCTTACGAAGACGCATTCATTCAACGATTCCGTCAGGTGGTGGAAAAACACATGATTGACAGCGACCTCAGCGTAGAGGACATCGGTTCTGAACTTGGACTGAGCCGAGTACAGCTCTACCGAAAGGTGAAAGCCCTGACAGGCCTGACACCTGTTGAGCAGTTGCGCAAGGCTCGTCTGACACGTGCCCGCCAGCTACTGGAAAACACCGACCTTAGCATCAGTGAGGTTGCCTATCAGGTGGGTTTCACAGCCCCCAGCTACTTTACCAAATGTTTCAAAGAGGAATATGACATGTTACCTGGTGACGTAAAGAAAAGATAGCAGCACCCTCTTTGTTTACTGAGATAATAAGAATATTCGTTCAATTGCTAACACTTTTGTTACATTGAACGAATATTTCTATGTAATGAAACAACTTTTTCATCCTTTTGTTTTTTTGAAGTGTAAATTTGCAGCAGATTTTTTAGTAAAAGAGTACTAACCAATTAACAACAATGCAAATGAAAAAAGCAAAAAGACTGATTCTGAGTTTCCTGACGCTGATGGTCGCCATGACGATGCAGGCGCAGCAGGAAATCAGTGGTAATGTGGTCGACCCGGAGGGCGAGCCCATTATCGGTGCTACTGTCATGGAGAAGGGCACGTCGAACGGTGTCATTACCGACATTGACGGAAACTTCCGTATGAAGGTTCAGGCAGGTGCCACATTGGTGTTTACCTACATTGGATATCAGACATTGGAGCTGCCTGCCCAGAACGGCATGCAGGTGACGATGAAGGAAGATGCCACCGAACTGGCCGAGGTGGTGGTCGTGGGCTATACCACACAGCGCAAGGC
>CACXJZ010000086.1 GCA_902768105.1 uncultured Prevotellaceae bacterium | reverse complement strand
GGAGCTGCCTGCCCAGAACGGCATGCAGGTGACGATGAAGGAAGATGCCACCGAACTGGCCGAGGTGGTGGTCGTGGGCTATACCACACAGCGCAAGGCCGACCTGACGGGTGCCATTTCGACGGTCAGCATCGACGAAATAGCCAAGCAGAACGAGAACAACCCGATGAAAGCCCTGCAGGGCCGCGTGCCGGGCATGAACATTGCCGCCGACGGTAACCCCTCGGGTGCAGCCACGGTGCGCATTCGTGGTATCGGAACGCTGAACGACAACGACCCGCTCTACATCATTGACGGTGTACCCACGAAGGCGGGCATGCACGAGTTGAACGGCAACGACATCGAGAGCATTCAGGTGCTCAAGGATGCTGCCTCGGCTTCTATCTATGGTAGCCGCGCTGCCAACGGTGTCATCATCATCACCACCAAGAAGGGCAAGGACGGCAAGGTCAAGGTGAACTTCGACGGTAGTGTGGCAGCCTCTTTCTATACCAATAAGATTGAGACGATGAACGCCAGCCAGTGGGGTCGTGCCTTCTGGCAGGCTAACGTCAATGACGGTCTGAACCCCAACAACAACAACCTGGGTTACAACTACGACTGGACATACAACGCACAGGGCTACCCCGTGCTGAACCGCATGACGATGGACATGTTCCTCGACGAGAACGGCACGGTACGCGCTGGCGATACCGACTGGTTCAAGGAAATTACCCGTACGGGCGTGGTACAGCAGTACAACCTCTCCGTGAGCAACGGTAACGAGAGGGGCAATGCCTTCCTGAGCGTGGGTTACTACGACAACAAGGGAACCATCAAGGACAGTTACTTTAACCGTCTCTCTGCACGTGCCAATGCCGACTACAAACTGCTGGACGGCATCATCGTGATTGGAGAGAACTTCACCATCAACCGCACCAAGGGCGTGGATGCTCCCGGAGGCGTACTCGAGCATGCGCTGGAGTTCAACCCTAACTTCCCCATCTATGCAGAGAACGGCAAGTACGCTCAAGCCCTGGGCGCCTACTCAGAGCGTGAGAACCCGCTGAGCATGATTGAGAACTCCAAGGACAACGAATATACCCAGTGGCGCTCGTTCGGTGATATCCACCTGAGCATCACTCCTTTCAAGAACTTCATGGTTCGTACCACGCTGGGTATGGACTACACACAGAAGGAGCAGCGCTTCTTCACCTACCCCATCGCCAACGGTAAGGTCATGCGCACCGAGAGTGCTGTAGAGTCCAAACAGGAGCACACCATGCGCTGGATGTGGAACGCCATTGCCACCTATAATATAGCTATCGGCAAGCACCGTGCCGACGTGATGGCAGGTACCGAGATAAACCGCATGGACTACAAGATGAGCAGCGCCAAGCGCTACGAACTGGCTATCCTGAATACGGACTACATGTGGCCCAGTGCCGGTGCCGGACGCCAGTTGGCAGAGGGCTTCGGCGAGGGTTTCTCGCTGGTGTCGTTCTTCGGTAAGGCCAATTACACCTACGACGACAAGTACCTGGCATCGTTCACCATCCGTCGTGACGGTTCCAGCCGCTTCGGTTCCAACAACCAGTATGGTACCTTCCCCTCGTTCAGTGCCGGTTGGCGCATCAGCGAAGAGAAGTTCATGGAGAAGACCAAGGGATGGCTCGACAACCTGAAGCTGCGCTATTCTTGGGGACAGACTGGTAACCAGGAGATTTCGAACACCGCACGCTACACGCTTTACAAGTCGGTAGTATCAACAGGACTCTGGAACAGCAACCAGGCTGGTTCGTCTTACGACATTGCAGGCAGAAACGGCGGATACGACCTGGCTAACGGCTACGTACGCAGTCAGCGCGGCAACGAGGACATCAAGTGGGAAACCAGTACGCAGCACAACATCGGTGTGGATTTCTCACTGCTGCGTGGCGACATCTATGGTAGCTTCGACTGGTTCAACAAGAAGACCACGGACATTCTGCTTTTCATGGACGGCATCGCCGCCATGGGTGAGGGCAACGGACAGTGGATCAATGCCGGCGAGGTGAAGAACAACGGTTGGGAACTGTCGCTGGGCTACCGCCACCACCTGAGCAACGGCTTCTCGTGGGACATCAACGGCAACATCAGCCGCTATAACAACAAGGTAACCAAACTGCCCGAAACGGTGGCTGCCAGCGGACGCTACGGCGGCAATAGTAAGCTGACCGTCATTGGACACCCCATGTACTCGCAGGTGGGCTTCATCTACGACGGCATCTTCAAAAGCCAGGAGGAGATTGACAACCACGCCATACAAGAAGGGGCCGCTCTGGGACGCATCCGCTACAAGGACCTGAACGGCGACGGCGTCATCACCGAAGACGACCAGGACTGGATCTACGATCCTACTCCCGACTTCACATGGGGTCTGAACATCTACCTGCAATACAAGGACTTCGACCTGACCATGTTCTGGCAGGGCGTCCAGGGCGTGGACGTGGACTGCCGCGGCTTTAAGTCACAGACCGACTTCTGGGCCAACTCCAACATCAATGTGCCTTACCTGAACAAGGGCGTACGGGTGCTTGATGCATGGAGTCCGCTGAACCCGGGTAGCGACATTCCTGCACTGACGACGTCAGACACCAACCGCGAGGGACGTATCTCTACCTATTATATTGAAAACGGCTCGTACGTCAAGCTGCGCAC
>CACXJZ010000085.1 GCA_902768105.1 uncultured Prevotellaceae bacterium | reverse complement strand
CCAGCTGCCGCCCTTCTGCACGGTCACCGTGTTGTCCAGCTCCGTGTCGAACGTCAGCATGTGCAGCTGCATCTCCACACCGTCCACATTCTCCACCGAATTTACCATGTCCTGGATGAACTGCGCGTTTGAGGTACGGGCAGGATGTACGCGTACGACGACCTTCGGCTTCTTGGGCTTCTCCTTGTTCGCGCCCTTGGTACGCATCTGCTCACGATAGGCGTTGATGGCATCCTTACCCACCTTGTCGGCAGCAACGATAGGCGCAGCGAGCAACTTGAACAGTCGCGTAGCGAAGCTCTTACCGCTGGCAGGGTCACCGATGATCAGCGTCGAGTTGTTCAGCCTGCGCAACTCCTCAGGACGATGGTAGAACCTGTAAGTGCACCTCGTCATCAAGGTCATCAGCAGCCCACCACCCACAAACAATGCCGCAGGATACTGGTTCCTCTTCAGGCCTTTCGTGATGTCACGCAATAGCGGGAAGTCGCCCATCAGCGCCTCAATCTCAGCGCCCCAGTCCCACAAGACCCGGTCGATGTCTGAAGGCTGATTACACAAAAGGGACTCTTTTTGTGTAATTCCTTCTTCCATCTTACATCTTCCATCAGACATCGAAGCTATTGCCTCCTGCATCGCCTTCGACAGTCTGAGGTCAGGACCATATTTCTTCTCCATCTCTGCCATGCGCTGAGCAGCACTTGCAACCGTCTGTTCCACGTTCTCGTCGCGCTCGTCAATGATCTCCTGCACCCACTTCTGAGCCTTGAGCAGCTGGAGCGTCTTCTGCTTGTCGCCATCGAACATGATGAGCAGGTCACTTGCCAGTTTAAGGCTCTCGTTGTGGCGGTTCGAGTCGGCTGCGCAGGGCAGCTTGTCGCCATAGCGAGCATCAATAATAGACTGTACATCATGGCCGCGCCACACTAACGGTACTGGCTCAGCGTCCACTTGCCCGCTATCCTCAGACCCTTGTTCAACAGTCTTAACGGCCACATTACCAGTCGCAGCAGCACGACTATTACCAGCACGATACTCAGCATCGTATTTCTCAGCAAACTCCTTGTTCTCATACGTAAACAGTTCCTTGTCAATAAACAAAATATCCGATTCCTTGCAGATGAAGCTCATGCGGCTTGCATCCTTGCAACTTTCGTCAACCTCCACACCAAGCACCTCGGCCATAGCGTGCTGGTTGTCGATGAGATTACCCTTCTGGACATCGGCCTTAAAGACCACCTTCAGACCATGTCCACTTGGGGTTACATACACCAATAACACTCCGTGGTTCTGTAGTTCCGTTTTTCCCCAGCCCTCGAAAACCTCGCGAGGGTTTTCCACATGATCCACGTCCATCACCACCAGTCCCGTCAGACGAGTAGCACTCTGCTTGCGCCAGGCACCAGTCTTACCGCTCTTCGAGGTCGTCTCGTCGAACGTCGCCTGAAAGATGAAGGCCGGCAGCTTACGCTTCAACTGAGCGTCGCCTGTCTCACGGAACTTGTCGATGTTCTCGTTCCATTGTGTCGCCCTGACGAGCGCAAAGAATTGCGCTTCGTCAACGGGCAACGTAGGATTCACAAAACTCTTCTGATAGCAAAACATAACTTTATATTTTCATTGTTAGTTTTAGCAGAACTCAATAAGGTCCAGTTGCGTCTCCGCCTTCTGCACGGCCTTACAGACCTCGTGTACCAGCTTCCGACCGCTCTCCGTCCATACCAGCCGGACGGTCGTGTGAGTCTGGCCGTCGCGTCCCACCCGGTAGTCGGTGCGTGTCTTTGCAAATCCCTTACGGGCGAAGTCGCCATACAGCATATACTGGCCGCTCTGGTAGTAGATGACACCCTGCTGCAACAGCATCCGCGTCAGGTCATAGACCGTCATCCCCAGCTCCTTGGCCACCTGCGTCATCGTCATGCAGCTCACCGAGAGCAACACCTGCTGACAGTAGTCTGCCTGCGCAGCCAGGCGCTTCACCTCCTTCGGCAACAGCTCGTAGCGACCCGTCTTTCTGATCTGCGGCAGCACCTCGCTCGTCACCCAGCGTTTGAACACCTTCGCCTGCGTCAGTTTCGAGGAGAGTATCAAGCTGTAGAGTCCGCTAGTTGCTAATGCGTTTTCTGGTTTCTTGTACCCCAGTGCCTCTGCCACGTCCTTACCTACAAAGAAGGTTTCTCCCTTCTCGTTTGTCATGGTGCGGATATCACCGAACACCTTATGACTGAAAATCTTCATTTCTTGCATAATCTTCTAAGTGTTTTGCCTGAGGAAACTTTGAGATTGGGCCCTACACCATTGCTGGTGCTCAATTGATTCCCTGAAGCCTCACTCAGAATGATTAATTTGGGTTAGTGAATAACGAACGGTGAGAGTCCTGTCTCCCTTTCAAACCGTTCCCTGAGAGAGTCGAGCGTCGCCATCTCTTCCGGAACCATTAGTCCCTCGTCGATAGCCTCACGCTCCTGCATCCTGGTCTCGAACACAAACATCAGATATTCGCGTCGCTTGACCTTACCCTGACTGCGGCCTGCGTTCATCAGCCCATCGGCCACTGCCCACTGCGGACATCTGAAACGCTGTCCCACCACGAGCTGCATCAATGAGCAGGTGCGAACGCCGTCATAGTCAATACACCTGTGCTGGCAACTGGTGCAGCACTTCCTGATCTTTACGCCATGCTGGTTGCGCATGGACTTTCTCCTTGATTTTTTTCCTTGCATATTCCTTTAAAATTTTTGAACATGCAAAGATTCTGAATAACTAATGGTAAAAACAAAGTTATTCAGGAAAACTTTCCGTCAGTAACTCGCTGACAATCAAAGCCTTCCTGAATAACTCAAAATAACTTGAAAGTTATTTACGGTTATTTAAGCCGTGTGCTTCTTCAAAAGACCCTCGAACGTGCCCAAAACCACCTTCTGGTCGCTCGTCGCCTTCTTGTCGCCAAGCTTCGACTTCACCGTTTGCAGGTTGTCGTAAAATCCCTCAAAGGCAAACAGCATATCCACCGTCTGCAGGTTCACGTCGTTGATGACATGCATCCTGACCACGCTGCCTATAAAGAAACACACCTTCGTCACCTGCACGCAGTTCAGCGTGCCACCCAGCAGCCCCTTCAGTTTCTCGCCATACGTGCTCACCATCTCGTCCATCGCCTTACAGAAGGCCTCAGCGTCTATATGATATACGTACGCGCCCTCATGACCTTTGGCGCTCGTCTCTATCCGTTGCCCGTTCTTCGTCGCCGCCTTGCGCATGATGGCCTTCACCCTCTCGGCAAACGTCTCCTGTACCACAGGAGCTGCCGTCGTTTGTGCGGCACTCCCCTCAGGTGCAGCAGCACAATCGTCCACAATCTCCTCTACCACCTCAGCCTCCTCAGCATCATGGATGCTGTCCGTGCTCCACGTCCCGTCCCTGTGCTGACGCAGGTTCACCACACCACCGTCATGATTGTCAATCAGCGGCCCATAGTTATTTTTGATATTAAATCCCATCTTCTCTGCTATTCCAATATTCGCTTATCCGGCAGTCCCAGCATGCCACCGTCATGATTGTCAATGCAGGGCCCGAAGTTCCTGTCGATGTTTGTTTCCTTCTTGCTGACTAACTCCACGTGCAGGTTCACGTTCTGCTGTGCCCTCACGTCCTCAGCCACAGGCACACACTCCGCCTGCTCACGCGCCCTTACGGCCTCGTAGAAGGCAATACCCGACACCAGCAGCCACAGCACCCTACGCGGAATGTGCATGTAGAGCAGTTTTGTCACAAAGCGCTCCCTGTCCTCCTGCCACAGCTCAAACATCGACTCAGGAAAGGCCTCCAGCTCCTTTTGCACCTTCTCCACGTCATAATCGTGACGGCACGCCAGCAGCGGCCTGATGGTCTTCGGCTCAGAGATGATGCGCATCCAGTAGTCGAGCACCTCGCCGCCATGCACCTCGCGACCCGTCCGTCCGAAGGCCATCTTCAGCTCCTCCACCAGACCGTCGAACATGTGGTTGTCGATGCTCATCAGCCTCAGGCACAACCTACGCCGATAGTCGCCCATCTCGCCACTCAGGTCGTAGCGCGACAGCTGGCAGAACCGTGCAGTCAGCATCTCGAAGTCCTCCCGTTCCTCGTCGCTCCACCCCTCATACTCGTCCAGGCGCTCGCTAATCTCGTCCGTCATGTAGTCCAGCGTCACCAGCTCCTGCGTAGCCTTCAGCATAGGACCCGTATATGTCCATTCCTGGTACGATGCCGTGGGGTACAGGTCGTCAGCCTCGCCCAGCGTCTCCACGTGGCACTCAAACAGCAGACACTTATGCTCGCCGTTCACCCCCACCACGTGTCCACGCAGCGACTTCCTGCCGCTGCCGCGCAGCGTCTGCCACGCCTCCTTCTGGTCGTGCACGGCCACATAGCCCACGTGCCGTCCCTGCCAGTCGTAGGCACACACGGCATGCGCGTCAAACTCGTTGGCAGGGTCAGGACGCAGCGTCATGGCACGCCCCTGAGCCTTGGCCAAAAACTCGTCCAAGCACCCGCCCACGTCATAGTAAGGCAACGCCACAATATGTATCCTGCAGATCTGCGTCATATACCTTCGCGCTTAAAGCGCAAAGGTACAAAAAAAACGAGCATAAAACAAAATAAAAATCCTTTATTTTTATTGTCGAGCGAAAGTATCTTCGAGATATATCTCAAAGATACAAAAAATCCCACACCTTCTAGCAGATGTGGGATGATTATTTAGAAGAGTATGAAAATCGAGCTAATCATAATCATCACCGCCTAATGCTTCGTAAGTTTCACGTTCATAGTCCCTATCATCTATCTCGTCTGCATGAAGCCATTCTTCATATTTCTCCCGTTCTTTCCTTTCTGCAATCTCATCTAACCTTTCATCCATAACTTTTAGCGCTTCTTCATTTAATAGTAAATGAGCTAATTTAATTTTCAATTTCATTTCATTGTCAATGAATGGCGTGAAATTTGTCTTGTATAAGTAACATAAAGGATCGCAGTGGATTCCAGAATATCTTATCTTTCTATCTTTACTCAAGTCATCCATAGTGACAGGACAAAAAGAACCATATGAGAAACGTTTTTTTTCTGTGTAAGTCATCGGACGAAAACGATGCGTTTTTGCATCCCGAATAGAATTACCCATGTACTTTCTCTCTTCTTTTGTAGTTCTTCTCCAAACAGACGTGATATTACTCTCAGGATCATTAGCCCATGATCCTATTTTGACTATGGGAATAATCTGTTCATAGTCGTGCCTTCCTATTTTTTTATATAGCTCGTTGTATATTAGTTTAGGTAAATCTGGTATTTTTACTTTGTAACATAGAACTAACAAGTTGGGATCGTTGTATTTTAATATATTATTCACAAAATCATTTGATCTACTATGAGAGTATGGCAATTCCAAATATGAATCCCAACTCATTGCTTCAAAATAATCATGAAAATCTTCTTGGGAGCAGATGTACTTCACAATCTCTTGTGAAACTGCAGACTGATATTGATTTTGCGGCTTTAATGGGATAAAGGACAAATCATCGAAGAGTATATGTTCACGAAGTTCCACGCTAATATAATCCAATGGAACGATCTCTTCATTCTCTGGTATGAGACTATAAATAGCTGTAACTTTCAGCATCTCAATCAAATGATGAAAGTTGGATGAGTCAAAATCCTTTGGATTGATAAAATAGATATTCATTAATTTGATTTATATGTTCGGATTTCGATAGTTTGAATTGCCAAATTATTTGTTGCTAACAAGCATTACAGGCAGCTTATAGCCAGAGAATAATTTAACAATTTCAAATTCTGGTTTCTCGTCTTTA
>CACXJZ010000084.1 GCA_902768105.1 uncultured Prevotellaceae bacterium | reverse complement strand
ACATACGGTACGCATATGAACAGGGCCATGGTCGTTCAATCCTAGGCGAGTGATAGACACCGTGTTCGCATAATCCTGGATTGCCTTTATTTCTTCATTCGCCAACAGCTGCTTCATCATGCGGACAGGTAGATTGTCGTCAATGTCCGAATGCTCCACGATGTCAGCAACCAGTTTCTGAATTTTTTCTTCAAGTATGATTTCCTTTTGTGATTTGTTTTGCATAAGCATATAAAAATGGATAAAAGTGTATGGCCATTTCCATAAAGGAAAGACCATACACGCGTAACTAAATGATATTATATTCTGAACAGATTAGTACTCAGCATTCTGTGGGTCAAACTCTGTCCAGCCACGGAGCCAGTTGTCATTGTTTCCGAAGGCGCCGATGTAGCTGACTTTCTCGAACCATGAAGAGAGCAAAACGTCGGTGAAGCTGGCAGCTCCTAGCAATGGCGAACCGCTCTGTGGAAGGTACTGTACACCAGAATAGATGCCCGAGGTGAGCATCAAGTCGGAGATGCTCTGGAATACCTTGTTGCCCGTCTGCGACTTGAAGAAGGTGCTGCTGTAAGACTCTTGATTGGCGTCAATCACACTCTTCTGCACAGCATCGTAGAGATTGTCCTCGTAGCGTTTGTTAGCATCACTACCCGTCACGCCCATGCCGGCAAAGAAGATGTTCTGTAGCTTCAGGTTGCCAGCCTTTGCCACATCCTGTGTGTTACCCTTTTCTGCATCCACAATCAAACCTACAGGATAGCCTACGGCCACGGAGTTGAAGCAGGCCAGCTGGCTGCTGCGGCGAATCTGCATGGCACTCTGGAATTTACCGAGGGCAGAGCCGTTCTGAGGGAACACCTTGCCACCGTTGATATAGTCGGGTGTGTTTTCAAAGCCGCCACGTCCCATAGGGCCAATGAAGGTCACGTTGGAGAATACGGCAGAAGTGAAAGGTTCGGTGAGTGAACCGTCGGCATCGTTATCGCTCTCAAAACCGTTTGACTGTGAGGTGTCGGCAATGCGCGGGTCGCGGATGGAGAGCGCATACTGCACCTTACCGTTGTAACCGTTGTCGGTATCAAACTCATCATCCCAACCATTATAGGCCACCAGGTAACGGCAGTTGACATTGCCACCAAACCATTCGAAGGAGTCGTCGTTGGTGTAGCTTATCTGCACGTGGTCAATCTGTGTGCCAGCACCTACGCTGCCCAATGTCAAACCGTTGATCTCCTTATCCTTCTGGAAAGGATAACCTGCAAATTCTATACGAACGTATGAGAGCACACCGCTGTTGTCATTGGCATCATTGCCACCGTGTTTCGTGCGAGGACCACCCTCAATCTGCTGACCGAGCACACCCTTGTTGTTTGTACCGCGTCCGCAGATGACCAGTCCTCCCCAGTCGCCAGGCTTGCGGTTGCCCTTTGCCTCTGCTGAGGTAAAGACGATAGGAGCAGTCTCTGTACCCTTGGCGTAGAGTTTTCCACCTGGCTCCACGATAAGTGAAGCGGCAGAAGCCTTCTCGCCCTTGATCACAGTACCTGGTTCGATGGTCAGTTCGGCACCATCGGCTACGTACACCCATCCCTTCATCAGATAGACACCCTTCTTCAGCGTCTGCTTTCCTCTAAAGATAAACTCCTTATCACCATTACCGATGACGTTTCCGTTAGCGTCATCCTTGCCGTCTGCGCTGAAAGTGAGGTGGTCGCATGTCTTGATACTACCATCCGTGCCCCATAGATAGGCCGTTTGTTTCTCATCACCATTGTTCACGTCATTGTCTTTGCTGCATGACACCATGGTCATCGCCAGGGTAGTGGTCATCATTGCCACCGAAAGAAAAACTTTTTTCTTCATTGTTTTTATTGTTTGTTATTTCATCTTGCAACCCGGCCTTTCCGAATTGCATTGCAAAGGTATTCACAATATGTTTCTACTCTGTTACGCTGATGCTACGATTTTGTTTCGTAACCAGATTGTAATACTGCCAGATTTCTTTTTAGAACTGGAAACTAGCCGAGAATTGTATATTGCGCCCGGGGCAATAAGAGCGCGTAATCTGTTCGATTTCCCCTTGTGGGGTCTTTTCAAACTGCTTGAGCTGCACCTTTTGTGCCAGGAGGTCACGAACGGAGAGACGAAGATCGAGACGACCGATGCGCTTGGCAATGTTGAAGTCGAGCTGGTGGCGAGGCATTTCGTAACTGTCGGGGACGCGTATCTCGGTGTTACCGGTTCCCACGCTACGTCCTACACCAATCAGGCGCTTGCCAATCACGTTGTAGAGTAAGGAAGCCGTCCATCCCTGCATCTGCTCTGCTTTGCCGGGAATTTGGTTGCTGTTGAAGAAAAGACCCACATTGACCAAGTAGGGCGACTGTCCTTGCATTGGGCGCGATTCCTCCTTGCTTCCATCAGGGAAAGTGACGTTGCTCTTGATCCATGAGGCGTTGAGTGAGAGAGAGAGGAACGGCAGACGCATGAAGTCTAGCTGTTTACGAATGTCGAGTTCGACGCCATAGTTGTTGGCTCCCTCTGCGTTGAGGTAGGAATATACAAGGTCGGTGCCACCAGCCACAGTATACGTCCACTCGATAGGGTTGCGGAAGTGCTTATAGAAGAGTGAGAGGCTTACCACCTCACCCGCATGAGGATACCATTCCCAGCCAAGGTCGAAGTTATCAATATAAGTGGGTAATAGATTGTGATTGCCTTGCACGTTGCTGGCAAGATCGAAGTCGTAATAGACACTGGAAGAGAGTTCGCGAAACTCAGGGCGGTTGGTCGTGCGACCGTATGCCAGACGCACCTGCTGCTTGTCTGTAAGGTGGTAGGCAAGATTGAGCGATGCGAAGAGGTCGTTGTAGTCATAGAACGTAGAAAGAGGCGAAGGCTCCTGACGACGGGTGTTGGAGATGAGTTCTGTACGTACATACTCAAATCTAACACCACCATATATGTCAAATCGTCGGATGGGGAGTTTTGCGCTCACATAGCCGCTGCCCTGTGTGCTTCGGGCAGAATAGTTGTTGCTCCAGTCGATGAGCTCGTGCCAACTGATGCCATTCGTATTGGTCGGCGAACCTGTCGCACCATTGTCCATGGTCAAGATCATTGGCAGACCTGTCTCTGTATCCCAACCATTAAGTGACCTGGGCAACTGGCCACCCTCATACTGCAACGTCCATTGACGCGTCTCATAAGTTCTGCGACGATGCTCGGCATAGGCACCGGCAAAGAGGGAGGGTGTGAACGAACCGAAAGCAAACTCGTGCTTCCAGTTGGCAGCCGCCGAAAAAATGTGCTCATCCAGTTGGGACGTTTCCCGATTAAAGTCGTTCAGGTTGTCTATCATGAAACGGCCTTCTTCTTCCATCATGCTGTATCGCCTACGGTTGGGCAGATGGCGATTGGCGTACGCATAGCCAAGACTCCAATCAAGTTTGTCTGCTTCTGATGGTGTATGTTTGCCGTCCAACTGAACATTATAGGTGAGTCTTCGCTGGCGGTAATACTCTGCCTGACGCACATGGTCGCCCTGCGCATCAAAGCCATCACGATCCGTGTAACGATCCTTACCCAAGTGATTGAGAATCTGTTTCAATTCG
>CACXJZ010000083.1 GCA_902768105.1 uncultured Prevotellaceae bacterium | reverse complement strand
CTTCAGGTCGCTGCTCTTGAACTCGGCGAAGCAGGGGTCGCCACCACCGTTGGGATAGGTGGCGATGACCATGTGGTAGAGGTTGTCGTCGGCGACGAAAATCTGTGGGTCGCGGAAGTCGTTACCAGAATAGCCGTAGTCGGGGCCGTTGAGTGCCCAGAGTTCATCCTTTGTCCAGGTCTTGAAGTCGGTAGATATTGCACGCATCACCACCTCGCGGTTCTTGCAGTTGCCGTTGTGGCCCGTGTAATAGATATAATAGGTACCATCCTTCTCGTAGGCGCAGCCCGTACCAAGTGCAGCATCCTGCTGATAGTCGTTGGAGCCGTAGGGCAGCACCTCGCCGAGGGACTCATAGTTGGCACCGTCCTTGGTCGATACGCCCCAGATGGGATGGAAACGATGACTCAAGTTGTTGGTGAACTCCTGAAGGTAGAGCACCTTGAAGTCTCCGTTGCGCTGGTCGTAGAAGGGCATGGGGTCGCCTACGCGGCCTACTGAGGGCATGTAGTAGGTGCCGAAGCCCTGTGCGTCTGTGGAAGCGAAGAAGGTAGTGGTGCCAGCCCAGTCCTTAGCGGGATCGCCGCTGAACTCGTCGTCGCTGCATGATGTGAAACCACAGATTACGCAGATTCCACAGATTATATTATATAACATTGTCTTCATAATCTTCAATTCGTTTAATTCGTGA
The DNA here is from genome assembly GCA_902768105.1 of uncultured Prevotellaceae bacterium. GTDB lineage: Bacteria > Bacteroidota > Bacteroidia > Bacteroidales > Bacteroidaceae > Prevotella. The sequence goes on along the minus strand of CACXJZ010000083.1, from coordinate 3,060 downwards.
AATTCGTTGTTTTATTTTGTGAGATAGTCGAATGCGTTGAGCATGATCTTGCCCATGTTATCGTGATAGTTCGATTCGAAAGGAGTAGGAGAGTTCCAGTCGAAGAGACCTGAACCGAAGCAGATGATGCCACCCTTGCCGAAGTTGCCGTTGGCGGCGCGTGTCTCCCAAGCCACGATGGCACCATCGCCACCATGAGCCAGTGCACGTGCACCAGTGATGCTTTCGAAGGCTTCCTGTCCGGTATAAGGGCTCCAAAGCGCGAATTGCGACGTGGTGTTACAGATAGTGTAACCATTGTCGAGCGTATAGACGGCGTCGGGAGCAGCTCCGGGATAGGTCTTCAGGTTCTGCCACAGCGGGTAATTGACATCGTAGGCAAAGAAGTGCCAGGGGTCGTCGCCCATCAGGTCAGAGCCTTCGCCACCGCCGCCACCCCAGCAGTTGTTGGGATAGGCATCAGTCGGCATGGCTCCCAGGGCAATCGCGTAGTTGACAGCCGATCGGCTGAGTACGAATGCACCGCCGCGCTTCCAGAACTCCTTCATCTTGGGCAGCGCTGTCATGGCTCCTGTGGCAGCCTCGGCAAAACCGTTGTAGGTGCCGTAGGCAGGGCTGTGTCGATGGAAGAATATCAGTTTGCACTCATCGAGTGAGATGCTTCCGCTGGCCACCATGTCCCACGATGCGTATGCGGCACCCTCGATGTTGCCGGTGAGCCACTTGGCAGCTGCTTTCTCTTCGTCGTTGAGCAGTTCTACATTCTCTGCGTCGCCAACGAAGATAGCTACCGGGTTCTCAATGAGCGTCACGTGGACGGTATAGGTATTGGTAGCGGTATTGTCAGTCAGTGTCAGCTGGAAGGGTTCTTTGAAGTTCGCTTTCGTGCCACTGGCAGGGTTGCAGGTGGCGTCCTCGCTGCACTCCACCTCGAAGGTGGCATTCTCCAGGTTGATGCCGCTGTTGGCCATCACCGATACGGTTACCGTCTTGTCGTCCTGATTGATGGCTCCCTTCACCCCTTCAAGGATGAAGAGCTTGAGCAGTGCCTCGTCGTTGCGTACGCTGATATGGTAGTCCATCTCCAGGTCGCCATTGGTGATGTGCAGGGTACGGTCGGCATCGAAGTTGACACGGTCGCCCACCTTCAGATTGGTTTTTGCACCTGCCGACACAGCCAGGCTGGTAATCTCCATCGCGTCCTTGTGATTGAAGTCCACGGGTACTTTTACCTTTACCTGTTGCTTTTCAGTATTGATGACGCCCTCGTACTTTCCGTCGAGCACAAATTTTTCGACGAGACATGAGCCGCTGATGTCCACGCTGCCGGTATTGTCGTCACTACATGAAATGAAGAATGAAGACTGAAGAATGAGGAATGCTACGGCAAGCAGCTTCGTCATCATGTTCATGCTTCTTTTGTTCATATTATCAGTTCTTTGTTTCATATCTATATACTGTTTTTAGTTGTTGCTATTGATAGATTACCACTGTCCGCAGTTCTGCGTGTAGTGTCCGTTAGCAGCCTTCATCTGGTCGTCGGGAATGGGCAGATACTCGTTTTTGTTGGCTGTAAACAGCGAGCCACTGAGGAAGTTCATTTTCTCACTCTCGGTAGTGTAGAAGCGGTTGATGACCGTAGCGGCATCACCCCAGCGCACGAGGTCGAAGAAACGCTCACTCTCCATAGCCAGCTCCAGGCGGCGCTCCATCTTGACAATCTTCATGGCCTCATCCTTGGAGTAGGTGCCGTTGTACTTGCCAATGGCATAGTGAACACCGTATTTATTAGGATAGTTTGCCACCATGCCGCTGGTGGTCATTGACATGGCACGGCTGCGCACCTGGTTCACCAGTGCAATGGCCTCGGTGGTCTGTCCCAGTTGTGCGAGAGCCTCGGCACGCATCAGCAGTACGTCGGCATAGCGGAAGACGATGCGGTTCATGGAACTTGCCCACTGGTTGTCGCATACGAAGAGATAGGTGTCGGTCAGTGTGGGGTCCACGTTCTGCTTCAGCGATACGTAGTATCCGTACATGCCACCGGAACGGCTCCATGTGTTGTTCTTGCCCATCATGAAGTTGGGGTTGAACATGTAGGGAGTGCCGGGAACGCCGACCGTCTCGAAGAGACGCGGGTCAACAGTCTGAGCAGAGCCCACCTCGTAGTCAGTCACCGTAGCGGGCACATTGTCCAGATAGGGCAGTCCGTCGCTGTTGGTACGGTAGGCATTGACCAGGTTGATGGACGGCTTGTAGAAGTCGCAGCCGGCATCGTGTACCTTCGGAATACAAGGTACGATAAGGCGGTAGGAGAAGTTCAGGTTACCATAGATGGTACCGTCGTTCTTTGAGTACTGGATGGCCCAGATGCTCTCCTTGCCGTTCTCATACTGCTCCTCGGGACGGAAGTTGTTATGCAGGTCGCTCTCCAGTCCGTAGCCGGCATAGAGTCCGGGTGCGGTGTATTCCACGACCTTCTGCAGGTCGGCTTCGTTGATGGCGGTCACCTGGTTGGTGTTGGCATCGTCCTGACGATAAGCCTTATAGAGATACACCTTGGCCAGGAAGGCAGCACAGGCAGCCTTCGTGGGTCGTCCCTTCTCGGCCTGTGTCATGGGCAGCACGGCATAGGCATCCTCCAGGTCGTTGATAATCTGTTGCCAGCCTTCGTCGTTGGTATATTCCGTATTCGAGAGATTGTTATAGTCCTCTTCCGTCATGTTCAGCTTGTTCACAAACGGAATCTTCTTGAACAGCCGTTTCAGCTGGAAGTGTCCGTAGGCACGCAGGAACTTCATTTCGGCAGTACGCTGCTGGATGACGGCGTTATCCTGGTCGGCAACGGCCAGCATGTCGAGCGACAGGCTGATGCGCGACAGGTATTTGTAGAAGCGGTTCCAGATGTCGTTATAGGGCCAGTCGGTGGTCATCACCGTGGTGTGTTTCTCCAGGATGTGGAACGGCTCACCGTCCGATGGGTTAGACCCACCGACGTAGGCATCGTCCGAACGGGTGTCGTAGTTCCAGAGTGAGAACGAGGAGTTCATGTCCTCGATG
>CACXJZ010000082.1 GCA_902768105.1 uncultured Prevotellaceae bacterium | reverse complement strand
GCGCAATGTCTCGTCGAAGTTTTCGCTGACCTCCTGCAGAAATTCCTTCACGGTCTGTTTTCCGACAGTAGCACTCAGGGCCAGCGTGTTGACAAACATGCCTACGGTGTTGCGGATATGCAGGTTGCTGCGACCGCTTGAGACGGTGGTGATACACACCTGCTCGCTGTTGGCAAAGCGCGACAATGAATAATTGATAGCCGCGAGAATCAGGTGGGCTGGTGTCATATTGCTATGGCGACAAAAGGCGTCTATAGCCTCGATGTCAAGAGCAGCGACAGCCTTGCCGATAGTACCCTTGCTGGGATTCGGCAGGTCGGGACGAACCTCCGTAGCGGCTTCCACCATAGACAGCCGCTGCTTGAAGAAGTCCGCCGCAGCCTGATATGCTGCCCCACCTTCTGCGGCCTTCTCTGCTGCCACGTATGCTGCATAATTCTGGTCTTCGTCTTCGATCGTCTCGCCGTTCATGATGCTGCATAGTTGTTGCAGGAAGACGTCGGAAGAGCCACCATCGAACACAAGATGATGTACATCCATCAGCAAATAGGTCTGCTCGTCTGTAACCACTATCTCAAAACGATAGAGCGGACCTGTGCTGAGGTCGAAGGGCTTCACGAAATCCTGTTTATACTGCGACAGTTCCTCCTCGCTCAGCTGTTTTACGGGTATCTCTACCACATGCTCCAAATCAACGGTCTGGTTGGGGCCTTCCTGGCCATTGCCGAAGTGAACAGCCATCTGAGGATGCGCCTTGACGAGCGTCCTGACAGCTTCGGCAAGTGCTGTCGTGTCCGTATCCTTTTGGAACTTGATGCAATATGGGATGTTGTACAGCGTCGATGTGGGATTCTTCAGGCAGTCGAGATAGACACCAGTCTGGGCGTAGCTCAATGGGGTAGACCCACCCACGTCCCCTCCCTGTGAGGGAGGGGCGTAGTTACCTTGCTGCTGAGAGGAATGCGTAGGAGTATCTACTCCCCTCTCTTCGGGAGAGGGGTTGGGGGTGAGGCTCCTCCATATTTCATTCTCAATGCTTTGCAGCGTGCCGTTCTTTACCAGTGATTTCGCATCAAGCGTAATGCCATAGCGCTTGTTCACCTGTATGGCCAGCTTGATGGCGGAGATAGAAGTCAGACCGGCATGTCCCAAAACGGTAGTGATGCCAAAATCGGTATTGCCGATGATGTCGGCAACTATCTCATGCAACTCTTCCTCAAGCAGATTCATGGGCACATTGGCTGATGGCTGTTCGCTGTTGTCTATTGGCTTTTCCGGTTTCGGCAAGGCGCGCTTGTTTACCTTCTGGTTTTGGTTCAGCGGTATCTTGTCTATCTGCATCGTCACGGCAGGCACCATGTATGGCGGTTTCTCTTCCAGGATAAAGTTGTTGAGGGCATTGATGTCAATCTGCTCATCGCTTACGATGTAGGCTGCGATGAACTTACCGCCGTTAGGATCGTCGAAAGCCTGCACCGTGGCATCCTTGATGCCTGGGAACTGGCGGATGACGGCTTCCACTTCCTTCAGCTCGACGCGGAAGCCACGGATCTTCACCTGGCCATCCCTGCGGCCAATAAACTGGATGTTGCCGTCGGGCAGATAGCGCACAATATCGCCGGTGCGATAGGCACGGATGTATTTCTCCTCGGTGGTAAATGGATTCTGGACAAATACTTCTGCGTTTTTATCCGGACGGTTCAAGTAGCCGAGTGCCACTTGCGGACCGGCTGCCCACAATTCACCCAAAGCGCCCACAGGCAGACGGTGGCACTGCTGATCGACTACATAAAGCCGCACATTGTCCATAGGCTTGCCGATGGGCACGTCCGTGTCTTTCTTTGTAATAGGATAGATAGTGATGAGGATGGTGGCTTCTGTGGGGCCATAGCCGTTGTGCAACTGATAGCCCTGAGGCGGAGCAATACTGGCCAGTTTCTCTCCCGCCACCGAGAGGTGCATCAAGGAGTGGTTCTCGATATTTGTTGCAAACTGATAGCCCACCTGTGTGGTCATGAAGGTGTGGGTGATGTGTTCGCGCTCCAGGTATTCATTGAGCGACACAAGATCCAGGCGCAGTTCCTCAGGAATGATGTGTACGGTGGCACCGCCCGTCAGTGGCGGATAGATACCCTCCTGGTGTACATCGAAGCCATAGCTGGCATACTCAGCCACGTTGTGCTCTGGCTTAAGGTCGTAATATTTCCAGTACCAGTTGCAGTAGCACACCAGATTGCCATGCGTCAGTTGGCAGCCTTTGGGAACACCTGTCGATCCACTGGTATAGAGCAGGATGAAACGGTCGGATGGGGAAAGTTGAGCGTTGAGCTTTGAGAGTTGAGCATTTGCTTCCGATGTGAGGGCGGGAAGATTGGCAATGTCCTTCGTCAGCAGCACTTCGCCAGCGTATTCATCTACCAGCTCACGCAGCGACTCGTCGGCAATGAGCAGTCGGGCAGCAGCATCTTTCACCATGAAGTTCAGACGCTCCTTCGGATAAGTGGGGTCCAGCGGCTGGTAGGCACAGCCGGCCTTCAGCACGCCGAGCGAGGCAATAGCCATCCACTCGCAGCGAGGAATGATGACAGACACGGCATCGCCAATGCCCAGGCCCTTGGATGCGATATAGGCTGCTATGCGGTCACTGATATCGTCCACCTGGGCGTATGTGTAACGATGGTCCTTGAAGACGACGGCTTCGGCATCTGGCGTTGTCTTGGCCTGACGGCGGAACAGCGATACCACCGTCTGGGTGTCATCGTATGGCCTGTCGGTATCGTTGAACGAGTCAAGCAGCGCCAGCTGCGATGTGTCGGCAATCCGGATGTCCGAGAGTTTGGTCTCAGTAAGTAAACCCTCCACCACATTTTCATAGCTCTCCAGGAACTGGTTGACCAACTGCTCTGAATAGAGATTGGACTTGTACTCTGCCTTCACGAGGTAATGACCGTCCTGGATCAGTGCCTTCACGAAGAAGGGTACTCCCAGGGTGGTGTTGCACAGCTGTTCCGACTGCACGTGCTTACCGCCAACCTCTACATTGTCGAGCACAAAGCCGTGCCAGGCGAAATAGGTACCTATCTGCAGGTTCAGGTCGCTTACCGCGTCAGTAAACGCATACAACCCGTGCTCCCTGCAACCCGTCATCTGCTCCTGTCCGGCCTTCAGGAAGTCGAGCACAGTCGTCTCGTCGGAGAAGTGTGCATAGACGGGCACTGTCTTGACCAGCATTCCGACTGTATGTGCTGTCCGACGGTCGTGGCGACCACTAACGATGGTGCTGAACAGTGCCGCCTGCTCGTTATTGTATTTAGCCAGCAGGTAGCTGTAGGCCGCCGTGAAGAGGGTGCTCTTGAAGATGCCATGTTCGCGGCAGAAGGCATCCACACGGGCACTGTCCACATGCATGCACCGCGATGCCAGAGCGTCCGCATCCTCGTTGCCGTCAAGGTTGGGCAACAGGGGCGAGAAGCAGTCGCCGCAGTCGAACTCTCGTGCATACCACTGCTTGTCGGCCTCAAACTGGGGCGTCTTTCGCAGTTCGTCTTCTTCGAGGGCCAACTCGGCCATCGTGATTGTCTCGGATGTCAGTTCCTTGCCCTCGTAGGCTGCCTCTACGTCGTTCAGGAGCACCTTCAGCGTCGAGCCGTCGCCAATGATATGGTGGATGTCCAGGAGCCAATAGTAGTGCTCGTCGTCGCGCAACATCCGCATACGGAAGAAATGGTCGTTATAGAGGTCGAACGGCCCATTTCTCTGTGTCATCGACCGTCTGTATCGGGTCGCCGTGTTCGTCCACTCCTATGCGTGTCAGGAGAGTTGGATGGGCGGCTACAGCAGCTTCTATAGCCGTCTTGAGCCTGTCCTCGTCCAGGCTGCCGTTGAACGTATACAAATAAGGAATATTGTAATACGCCTCGCCTGGGTGCTGGGCGCACTCCACATAAAGGCCATACTGCGATTTTTTCAAAGGGGCAAATGTTTTCATAATCAATTTTTTTTTATTGTTTAGGATCTGTTAATTCAAACTTGACATGTGTCATCTTGTGGAGCACGAAGATGACCACCATCTCAATGGTGTAGGCTGTCAGGAAACCATACCATATCCATTCTTCAGCATACAGGGAAAACAGCCACAGCACGGGGACGACCGTCAGCGACAGGGCGAAGGAAATGAAGAGTGCCATGTGGTGATGGTTGTATAGCTTGTAGACTATCATGATGGTGTAGATGTAGCAGAAGGGGATGAGACAGACGGCGAAGATGCGCAAGGCACGGCAGCCTTCGGCAATCAAGTCGCTCTCGTTGGCACCAAAGAGCATCACGATGCTCTCAGGCCATACCCATACAAAGATGCAGGTGATGACCATTGCTATGGTAATGAAGTTGAACGACTTGCGCAGCACCAGCGTGAAGGCCTCGTTGTCGCCCTTACCCACCTGGATGGAGCCCAGCGACTGGATTGTGCGGCAGACACCTCCCAGGAACAGGTTGTATATCAGCAGCAGGTTCATACAGAGGGCAAAGGCATAGATACCGGTACGCCCCAAGGATGACAATATGATCTTGTTGGATGCAAACATCAGTACTGTCAGACAGATGGAGGCGATGGCCAGCGGTGCGCCCTGCGAGATGATAGAGCCGAAAACTGGTTTCTGGCGCCCACCAACAAGTCGCAGATGATTCTCTTTTGCCCACCACATGACCGATGACGGCAGCCCAAGCGCTGCCCTCGATGCCCCAGCCGAAATACTTGATGAACACGACGTCGAGCACCAAGTGAACGACATTATCCACCAAGATGGATACCGACACTAAGCGCGGACTACCGTCGACGCTGACCATCGTGTCAAGGCCCCACATCAACAGGTAGGCCGGTGCCCCTATCAGCGTCGCACGCAGGTAATCGTATGTAGGCTGATAAAGCAGCTCGTGGTCACAGAACAGTCGCGTCACGACATCGGGTATCAGCACACCGCACGCTGCCAGCACTAAACCTGTCACCAAACATGCCAACATCGAGATGACAAAGATGTACGATGCCCGCCGTGTGTCATTCTTCCCTAATTCCATGCCTACCAGCATGCCCGCTCCAGTAGCCAGCAGCATATTGACGGTAAACATAAACTGAAGGAAAGGCAATGACAGGTTGATGGCGCTCACAGCGTCCTCATCACCAGAACTGGACGTTAAACTCTTTTTTCTCTTTTGTATTCATCTTGTATCCATGTTTAGTCAAAGAAGCCGGGAACAGCTATCTCAGCCCTTGGGCTTCGGCATTCTTCAGAAAACACTGCAAAGATACGAAATTTTTAGGAATTTATATCGCTTTATCTCAAAAAAAATAAAAGTAATCTTTTACGCGGCATGTGAAACCACTTTTTGGGCGAGAAATAGCAGAAAAGTCTCAAAAAACTTGGAAGTTAAAAGAAAAATGTCTATCTTTGCATCGTCAGAGTCCACCACGCTTCCCGTCAGAACAGCGTACCAGGGTGGAACTTTTTT
>CACXJZ010000081.1 GCA_902768105.1 uncultured Prevotellaceae bacterium | reverse complement strand
CAGCACGTAGGAACCATCATTCACGTGGCCATCGACGGCGAGTATGCAGGCCACATCGTCATCAACGACCAGATAAAGGCCGACAGCGCCGAGGCCATCTGTAAACTGAAGTCGCTGGGCGTCAAGAAGACCGTCATGCTGACGGGCGACCGTAAGGAAGTGGCCGCTCACGTGGCAGAACAGCTGGGCATCGACGAACATCATGCAGAGCTGCTGCCGGAGGAGAAAGTGAAGTATATAGAGGAACGAGGTACGGGAAATGAGGAACGAGGTGCGACGGCGTTCGTGGGCGACGGCATCAACGATGCACCTGTGCTGGCACGTGCCGACGTGGGCATCGCATGGGCGGACTGGGCAGCGACGCAGCCATAGAAGCTGCCGACGTGGTGCTGATGACCGACGAGCCGTCGAAGATAGCCCAGGCCATACACATAGCACGACGCACGCATGGCATTGCACGTCAGAATGTGACCTTTGCCATCGGTATCAAGCTCGCCGTGCTCGGGCTGGCCGCCTGCGGCCTCGCCACGATGTGGCTCGCTGTCTTTGCCGACGTGGGTGTCACGGTTCTGGCCGTGCTCAACGCCATGCGTGCGCTACGTTCTTCTTAGGAGAGAGGACTACTCGTCGATAACCTTCCAGATACCGGCGGCCAGTGCACCACCAACCAGCGGACCAACGATGAAGATCCAGACGTTAGTCAGTGCCTCGCCCTGTGCGAAGATAGCAGGACCGATGGAGCGTGCGGGGTTCACCGAGGTGCCCGTGAAGTGAATGCCTACGAGGTGGATGAGCACGAGGCTCAGACCGATGGCCAGACCAGCGAAGTTGTTGGTAGCGCCGTTGGTCTTGGCGGTAGCACCCAGCACAACGAGTACGAAGAGGGCGGTAAGCACAATCTCAACCAGCAGGGCGTTGGTCACGCCGAACGGTGCGCCGTTGGCTCCCGTGTGGGTAGCAACATCAAGACCGGCTGTAGAAACGATGCCTGCCAGCACGGCTGCTGCGAGAATAGCACCGATAACCTGGAAAATGATATACATACCACAATCCTTTGCGCTCATGCGTCCGCTGAGGAACACACCCAGTGAGATGGCAGGATTGATGTGGCAACCAGAGATGCCGCCAATGGTGTAAGCCATTGCCACTACTGCGAGACCGAAGGCAAAAGCCGTTCCTACTACTGCTGCGGTGTTGTCATCGCTGCAACCCAGTGCGACTGCTGCGCCGCATCCTAACAATGTAAGTACGAAGGTACCTACGAGTTCTGCTAAATACTTTTTCATAACGTTTTAATGTTAATTATTTAATGTTTTAATGGATATTTTGCTTACAACACGGCAAATTTAGGAAAAAATATTGAAAGCGCAATGCGATTTCCAAAACTTTTTGTATTTTTGCAGAAAATAATCGTGATATATGGTGGAAAATCCTTACGTCAAGCAATTTCCCGACCTCATGGCGGGCAAGAAAATACTTTACGTTCACGGCTTCGCATCGAGCGGACAGTCGGGCACGGTGAAACGTCTGCGCATCGTGTTCCCCAACGCTACGGTCATTGCACCCGACCTGCCCGTACACCCGCAGGAAGCCCTTGACCTGCTGCACAGGATTTGCGAGGAGGAGAAGCCCGACCTCATCATCGGCACCAGCATGGGCGGCATGTTCACAGAACAGCTCTACGGCTTCGACCGCATCTGCGTGAATCCTGCCCTTGAGATTGCCGAGACCATGAAGGCTCACGGCATGACAGGCACGCAGCAGTTTCAGAACCCGCGACTGGACGGTGTGCAGGAGTTCTATGTCGATAAGGCGATGGTGAAGGAATATAAAGAGGTGTCGGAAAAACGCCTCACCCCCCGCCCTCTCCAAAAAGAGAGGGAGCTTAAGCCTGAAGAGCTGGAGGATTTTGCCCGTGAAGATAAAAAAAACATATTCGGACTGTTTGGCGACGAGGACGATGTAGTCGATACCTTCGACATGTTCCACGCTGCCTACCCGCAGGCCACCCACTTTCACGGAGGGCACCGCATGGACGACCACTCGTTCATGCACAGCGTGGTACCCGTCATCCGCTGGATTGACGACCGGCAGGAAAAGCGGCAGCGGCCTATTGTGTATATTAGCCTCTCCCCCCGCCCTCTCCAAGGGGAGAGGGAGCTTAAGCCTCAGCCGTCGTTCGTGAAGGCCGTACGTTTGCTGATTGAGAAGTACGAGGTGTTCTTCGTGGCTTCTCCGGCTGAGTATGCTGCAACCGAGTCATGGCTCACGGAGTACGTGGGCGTACCAGCCTGGCGCCACACCATCTACACCTACCGGCGCGACCTGCTTTACGGCGACTACATCATCAGCAGCGAGAAGGAAGGCGACACAATGGCTACCCTCATTGAGTTTGGCAGCGACACGTTCAAGACGTGGGACGACATCATAGAATACTTCGCGCGCCTCGGCGGACAGTGAAACATTAAACAATAAACATTGACCTTCGGTCGAGACTGCTCACGCTCGGCAATTGATGCAAGCATCATTGCTCTCACTTAATCGCAGCCTTAAAAATTTAAAAATAAATATTCAAGCGAATGAAAAAACTATTTTTCCCCTTGGCAGCTATTGCCATGATGGTGCTGGCGATGACTGCCTGCACCACAAAGAGTGAGACAACTGACGGCACGAACAACTTCCGCATCAAGCGCGGCACCAACGTCAGCCACTGGCTGTCGCAAGCGGAGGAGCGCGGCGAAGCACGCGACAAGCACATCCAGGAGGACGACTTCGCTCGACTGGACTCGCTGGGCTTCGACTTCGTTCGCCTGCCCATCGACGAGGTACAGTTCTGGGACGAGAGCGGCAACAAGCTGCCTGAGGCCTGGACGCTACTGAACAACGCCATCAACTGGGCCGAGAAGCACCACCTGCGCGTCATCGTTGACCTGCACATCATCCGTTCACACTACTTCAACGCCGTCAACGAGGGCAACGCCGACGCCAACACGCTGTTCTCCTCTGAGAAGGCGCAACAGGACCTCATCAACATGTGGTACCAGCTGTCGGACGTGCTGAAAGGATACAGCTGCGACTCCGTAGCCTATGAGTTCATGAACGAGCCCGTGGCCGACGACCACGAGCAGTGGAACCAGCTCATCGTGAAGGTTCACAAGGCACTGCGCGAGCGTGAGCCGATGCGCACGCTGGTCATCGGTTCGAACATGTGGCAGGGCTTCGAGACCATGAAGTTCCTGAAGGTGCCCGAGGGCGACAAGAACATCATCCTCTCCTTCCACTACTATAACCCGATGATTTTGACGCACTACGGCGCCTGGTGGACGCCCATCGGCAAATATACCGGCAAGGTGAACTATCCGGGCATCCTCGTGTCGAAGGAAGACTACGAGGCCGCTCCTGACTCAGTAAAGAAGGAACTGGAGCCCTACCTCACGCAGAAATGGGACATCGACAAGATTCGCGAGGACTTCAAGGATGCCATTGCCGCAGCCAAGAAGTACGACCTGCAGCTGTTCTGCGGCGAGTGGGGCGTGTATGAGCCCGTTGACCGCGAACTGGCCTACAAGTGGACGAAGGACATGCTCCAGGTGTTCGACGAGAACAACATCGCATGGACCAGCTGGTGCTACGATGCCGACTTCGGCTTCTGGGACCAGCAGAAGCACGCCTTCAAGGACAAGCCACTTGTTGACCTGCTGATGAGCGGTAAGGGACTGGAGTAATTTTATAGGTTGGTGACAAGAGTCGCCACGTTCAGTGACCCGCGTCACCAAGTTGGTTGACGCGGGTCACCTTGTTTGGTGACTCAAGGAGAATGCGCATCTGCTCGTCAGTATATTGCGGAGAGTGTCCCACCTGTCCTCTTCCTGTAGCATTCCTGAAATGGTAGCCGTGTTCGAAAAGCAGGTGCTCTACTATGGTAATTGCCAGTTCAGAGAGGACGGGCTCTACAACCGATTTGCTGAGTTTGTGGTGCTTCTCCAGATGTTCCACTATGCCTTCACGACTGATAGTGTCTATCGTGTCGTGTCGAACGTGATAAGTGTCGGGAGCATCGGGGTTGCTTTTCGGATTGCGGTGAACGCTGAAAGTGATAGTGTCATACATAATAATTATCTTTGGGTTTATTTCTCCTTTATATATTTTTTCTCGCCATTGACAAAACTCTTGAGCGTTGACCATTCCTTGGGAATACAGACATTGTTCTCGCAGTCTGCGATGGCTACGTAGTAACCTTTGGGGGTGATGCCAAAGAGAACG
>CACXJZ010000080.1 GCA_902768105.1 uncultured Prevotellaceae bacterium | reverse complement strand
TGGGCAGGTCTCGTAAGTGAGGCTTGCCCATTGTAGTTTTACACAGCAGGGGTTACTTGTTGTTGGCTTCAAACACGGTCATGCGCTCGTCAAGCTGTGCGTACTGGTGATCCTCAATGAACGAGGTGCAGACGCGCAGGCCTTCCTGATGTGAGCCCGTGGTGATGAGGCAGATGGCCGACACACCGTAGTACATCAGCTCGTGGGCCAGCTCGCCGCTCGTCATGCCCGGATAGCCGATGGTGAAGTAGAAACCGTCGGCAATGGGCTCGTCGAGGTCCTTATCATAGACAATGGTAAAGCCGTGACGCAGGAATATCTCCTTCAGCTTGTGAGCACGCTCGCCATAGACACTTATTTCCTTGCGGAAGTCGTAGGTGCCGTCGGAAGCGGCCTTGAGCATTGCTGCCATCGCGTACTGCGCCGAGTGGCTGGTGCCACTGGACAGCGCATAGAGCATTCGGGTGGAGAAAACCAGTCCGAAGGGCAGACCCTCGTAGCGCTGGGCCAACGCCTCGAAATGACGGTGGAACAGCTGGTCGCTGATGCACACCACACCGATGCGCTCGCCGGCATAGCTGAACGCCTTACTGCCTGAAATGAGCAGCATGTAGTTGTCAGTATAGCGGGCGACGGTTGCCTGGTAGGGCGGCTCGAAGGGCTTGCTGAGGTTCTTGCGGAAGTCCATAGCGAAGTAAGCCAGGTCCTCCATCACCACTACGTCGTACTGCGTGGCCAGCGTGCCGATGGTCTTCAGCTCGTCCTCGTTGAGGCATATCCATGCGGGGTTGTTGGGGTTGGAATAGACGATGGCGCAGATGTTGCCGTTCGTGAGATAGCTCTCCAGCTTGGGGCCGAGCTTCTCGCCACGGAAGTCATAGACGTCGAACGTCTCGTACTTCACACCCATGACCTGCAGCTGCATCTTCTGCACGGGGAAGCCCGGGTCGATGAAGAGTACGGTGTCCTTACGCGGGTCGCACTGTGAACAGGTGAGGAACGAGGCAAACGTACCCTGCATGCTGCCCGTGACGGGCACGCAGCCCTCAGGGGCAACATCGACGCCGATGAACGCCTTGACGAAGCGCGAGGCCTCCTGCTTGAGCACGGGCGCACCCTGAATGTCGGGGTACGAGTGGGCGATGCCGTCCTGCAGCGCCTTCACCTGGGCATCGACGCCCACCTGTGCGGCAGGCAGTCCGGGAATACCCATCTCCATCTTGATGAACTCTACCCCACTCTGTTTCTCGGCCTTGGCAGCCACCTGCTTCACTTCGCGGATGGTAGCCTTGGCGAAGTCCTTGATGCCCAGCTCGGCAATCAGGCCGTCAACAATCTCTTTCTTGATGGGTGTATTCATCGCTGTGCCTCTTTACCTATTGCCAACGCCTTGATGTTTGCATCGACGATGGCCTCGCCCTTACGTCCGAAGACGCGACGAATGGCATCCTCGAGTTTCGTGTATTCAATACCTAATGCCTTCTGGGCAGCACCCAGCAGGATGACGTTGGCCGAACGGGGTACACCGTTGTCCTTGGCAGCCTGCTCAATGTCGAGCACGATGACGTTTGGCAGCTTGGCCAAGTCAGCCTTGATCTGCTCGATGTCAGGATAATTAGGAATGTTCACAAAGGGAGCGCTCGAAGTGATAATCCAGCCCTCTTTCGAGAGGAACGGCAGGTAGCGCAGCGCCTCCATCGGCTCCATCGAGATAATCACGTCGGCTCCGCCCAGGGGGATGAGGTCGCTCTGGATGGGGTCTGACGACAGGCGCAGGTTCGACTGCACGTCGCCGCCGCGCTGTGACATTCCGTGTACCTCGGCCTGCTTGATGTAGAGGCCGTCGTTCATGGCTGCTTCGCCAATGATGGTTGCGATGGAGAGGATGCCCTGACCTCCTACTCCACAAAGGATAATATCTTTCTTCATGCTTTTGCCTCCTTCGCTTTCTTTTGTTTCAAATGACGTTGTAATGTCTGCATGCACTCACGACGAGGAATGATGACGCTGACACCATGATAGTTCAGCTCCTCCTCGATGACGCGCGTAATCTCAGGCATGTTCTTCGGCAGGGGTACCACCACCTTCAGGTGCTCCTCGCTGACGCCCAGTCCGCGGCAGATAGCCTCGAACTTATTGGTGCCGGCAGAGTCCTGACCACCTGTCATCGCCGTTGTCAGGTTGTCGCTGATGATGACGGTAATGTCAGCATTCTCGTTGACGGCATCCAGCAGACCCGTCATGCCCGAGTGGGTGAACGTAGAGTCGCCGATGATAGCCACAGCAGGCCACTGGCCGGCATCGCTGGCACCCTTAGCCATCGTGATGGATGCACCCATATCGACGCAAGAGTGGATAGCCTTGTAGGGAGGCAGGAAGCCCAGCGTGTAACAGCCGATGTCGCCAAACACACGGGCGTTGGGATACTTCTGCAGCACCTCGTTGAGGGCGGTATAGACGTCGCGGTGACCACAGCCCTGACAAAGTGCGGGGGGACGAGGCGTCACATCCTCGCAAGGAGCATAGTTCTCGTCAACGGGAATACCCAACGCACGCTTGATGAGGTCAGGGTTCAGCTCACCCGTACGCGGCAGCTGACCAGTCAGGCGACCACGGATGACAGCATTACCCGGCATCACGCCACGCACCATGTCCTCAATGAACGGCTGACCCTCCTCGCAGATAAGCACCTCCTCGCAGTCGTCCGTCATGCGGCGGATGAGCTTCTTCGGTATGGGGTACTGTGAAATCTTCAGCACGGGATACGGACAGCCATTGGGGAAGCACTCCATCAGGTAGTTATAGGCAATACCCGATGCAATGATACCCAGCTGCTGGTTCTCGCCATCGATGTACTTGTTGTACGGACTGTCTACAGCGTTCTGCTCCAGCAGCGGCTGCTGACCAGTCACCACCACGTTACGCTTGCGGGCGAAAGCAGGCAGCAGTACCCAGTTGGAGGCCTTGGCCTCGTAGTTCAGCTCGTTCTGCTGGCGGGGGGCGTCAGCACACTCCACCACAGCACGTGAATGGGCCATGCGCGTGGTGACACGCATCAGCACGGGCAGCTGTAGCTGCTCGGACATGTCGTAGGCAAACGACATCATGTCATAAGCCTCCTGCTGCGTACTGGGCTCCAACGTGGGAACCATTGCAAACTTGCCGTAGAAGCGTGAGTCCTGCTCGTCCTGCGAGGAGTGCATCGAAGGATCGTCAGCGACCAGCACCACCAGACCGCCGTTGGTGCCCGTCATAGCCGAGTTGACAAACGGGTCGGCACACACGTTCAGTCCCACATGCTTCATGCACACCAGCGCACGCTTGCCCATGTAGCTCATGCCGAGGGCAGCCTCCATAGCGGTCTTCTCGTTGGTTGACCAGCGGCTGTGTACTCCGCGTTCCTTAGCCAGCGGCGACAGTTGAATATACTCCGTGATTTCCGTTGACGGCGTGCCTGGATAGGCATACACACCGCTCAGGCCAGCATCAAGCGCTCCCTGAGCGATGGCTTCGTCGCCCAAAAGTAGTTTTCTCATCTTTTATTATTATATTAATTACTCATCTTCTGCCAGCAGAATCTTCATCATCTCCACGGCTGCCTTAGCCACAGAGGTTCCAGGACCGAAGATGGCGGCAACGCCAGCCTTGTAGAGGAAGTCGTAATCCTGAGCAGGAATGACACCACCGGCAATGACCATGATGTCCTCACGACCCAGTTTCTTCAACTCCTCAATGAGCTGCGGGATGAGCGTCTTGTGACCAGCCGCAAGCGACGATGCACCCACACAGTGGACATCGTTCTCCACTGCCTCACGGGCAGCCTCGGCAGGTGTCTGGAACAGCGGTCCCATATCCACGTCGAAGCCACAGTCAGCGTAGCCCGTTGCTACAACCTTTGCACCACGGTCGTGACCGTCCTGACCCATCTTACTATACACGCCTGAAATTGTTCTGATTACTGCTTTATAACGGCCTACGATCTCTTCGCAGGCATCTGAAATCTCACCCAGCGTACAACGGAGCTGTGCTGCCTTGACGGCGAGGTCGAGCAGGTTATTCTCGCTCTTCTTACCCTCATTGAACTCGCGCACACAGTCGGTGATGGCCTTGAGTGCTGCCTGGCAGGCGGCCTCATCGCGTGAACCGCGAACCTGAGCAAGGCTCTCTTCCTGCTGCTTGCGCACAGCGGTGTTATCAACCTCGAGGATATCGATGGGATCTTCGTGCTCAAGACGGTACTTGTTGGTACCCACGATGGTCTGTACGCCAGAGTCGATACGAGCCTGCGTGCGGGCAGCAGCCTCCTCGATACGCATCTTGGGCAGACCAGTCTCGATGGCCTTGGCCATACCACCGAGCTTCTCAATCTCCTGGATGTGCTCCCAAGCCTTGTGGACGAGCTCGTTGGTCAGCGTCTCCACATAATAAGAACCTGCCCACGGGTCAATCTGCTTGCAGACCTTCGTCTCGTTCTGGATGTAGATCTGCGTGTTACGAGCGATACGGGCAGAGAAGTCGGTAGGCAGAGCGATAGCCTCGTCGAGTGCGTTGGTGTGGAGTGAC
>CACXJZ010000079.1 GCA_902768105.1 uncultured Prevotellaceae bacterium | reverse complement strand
CTTGCGGCCAGCACGGCCAGCATCAATATCTTTTTCATACCTTTTCTTGATAAATCATTTCGCAAATATACGAATAATTGTCAGAAAAGCGCCATCTTTACCCCAAGTTTTAACAAACGTTCATTATTACGGAAAATGGCAAAATCAAAAATCGCTTAATGTCAAATGTCAGATGTCAGATGTCATAAAAAAGCCTCCCCTAAGCAGGGGAGGTCTGGAGGGGTCTATCAGCCCTCTTATGTCAATTCAATGATATCCGACCACCTTGTAGTCGGGTTCTTGCTGCGATAATCATGCTTGATGGCATTGGCGAACACCTCAGCCTTCCCTTTGCCGTTCTTCTGGGTGAACTGCTGTGACCCAAGCACGATTGTCTCAGAGCCGTGCATTCGGTTGATGCGGTCGATGACTGCATCCAGCCGTTTCATCTTCTGGAACTGCTCCGCGTTCACATCGAATAAGTCTTGCTGGATGGGGCTGTCGGGGCCAATCCCCATGACGATGACACCGGCTTTCTTGTACTGATAGCCCTGACGATAGACGGACTGCAGTACTTGGTTAGCGGTCTCAACGATGGTGATGGTGGAGCTGGTGGGCGTAAGCAGACGCTGCTCCTGGAAGTTCCAGTATTGCGGCAGGTCTTCCCTGAAATAGTTGGTATTCAGGAACACGCCCACTATCGATGCCACCGTACCTTGCATCCTCAGTTTCTCCGCACACCTGGCAGCATAGTTCGAGACATGGGTGCGCAGGGTGTCGAGATCTGTAATCATGCCATTGAAGCTACGACTGGTGCAGATGCTTTTCTTCTTCGCCAGCGCCTCGTTTGGCACGACATCCTCGCCATTCAGCTCCTGCCATGTGCGTACGATGTTGATATTGTTGAACGTGACACTTACCCAGTCCTTGTGATGCTTGGCGAAGTCCAGGGCAGTCCTACAGCCCAGCGCCTGTAGCTTGGCAGCATAACGACGGCCTATGCCCCAAACGTCCTCGATGGGACACCACTCGAGGGCTTTCACGCGCTTATAGTCCGTGTCAATCATGCAGCAATGACGGTATGCCTTGTATTTCTTAGCCAGCTTCGAGGCTATCTTGGCCAACGTCTTGTTAGGAGCCAGCCCAATGCTTATCGGCATACCCACCTCACGCTTCACCCGCTTATGCAGGTTCTCGCCCCATTGCTGCAGTTGCCCCAGCTCTATGCCGTCTAGGTACATGAAGCACTCGTCGATGCTGTATCTGAAATAGGCTGGAGTCTCTTGGCGAATGATGCTCACCACGCGCCCTGTCAGTTCACCGTACAACTCATAGTTGCTGGAGAACACCGCTATCTTCTGACCTGGGAATTGCTGAGCCAACTGGAAATAGGGTGTGCCTTCCTTGATGCCCATTGCCTTTGCCTCATTAGACCGTGCTACTATGCAGCCGTCATTGTTAGAGAGCACCACACATGGCACTCCTTTCAGGTCAGGTCTAAAGACCCTCTCGCAGCTTACGTAGCAGTTATCTAAATCGGCTATTCCGTACATCTTATACCTTTTCGAAAGTCCTTATCATGTGTATGACCGTTCCCCAAATCTCAAAGTTTTCAGGGTCAGTCACTTTGAACACGGGGAAATCATCATTGGCAGGGCGCAGCTCAATATAACCGTCCTTCCTGTGAGTCAGATCCAGAAACTTCGTCGTAAAACCGCCGTCCCACCATGCCACAACGATAGAGCCGTCATGCGGTTCGACAGCCCTGTCTATAATCACACGGTCGCCAGGAAGCAGCCCCGCATCCTTCATTGAGAGACCTGTTATCTTTCCATAGAAGGTCGCCTCCGGATGCCTGATGTAGTCGCGGTTGAAGTCCAGCGTCTCATGCGAATAGTCGTCGGCTGGACTTGGGAAACCAGCTACCACCGATGCGTCCTTCAGCTCCAGTTGGGTATCGAATGCCCCCTTTATTATTTCAATATTGCTCATGTTCAACTGCACTTATATTTCATTTTGCAAAGATAACAAGTTTCTTTGAATAAAGGAACGAATATGTATAAAATTCTTTCCACAATCGTCAAATAAAAAGCCTCCCCTAAGCAGGGGAGGTCTGGTAGGGTCTTAGGTCTGGAGGGGTCTTTCAGCCATCTTACTTCTTACATCTTCCATCTTCCTTCTTCCATCTATACCGTTCCACAATCCTGCCGTCGTACTTGGTGTACGTGCCGTCGTTCGTCTTCACGTGCCGCTCGACGTACTGGCGCGTGTCCTCCAGTCTGTGGACCAGTTGCGGCTTCGGACGAAACTGGATGGTGACGCGTACACCGTCCTGTGTGCGGAGCACGGGCTTGAACGTCCCCACATCGTCGATGGTGATGGCACAGCCGTCTCTTACAACCACCTCCTCCAGCATGTTTGCGAGCCACACCAGCGCTGCCGAGAGGATGTCAGGCGGCAGACAGGCGATGTTGTGGTCGCGGCTATGTCTGACGAGCGCCTTGTTGCCTGCAATCCTGCCCGTCTCCCTGACGGTCACACGCGTTGGCCGGCGGTCGGAGTAGTCGTCATAGAACTCCACGATCTTGTTCATAGGCCGTCCACCTCCTCTCTCGTCTGACCTTCCGTGGGCAGGTTCATCCAGTAGGCGCACATCGGTGCCGGCAGGCAAGCAAATGCGCGGTCGAACACGTCCTTCGTCAGCACGTAGCGGCTCTCCACGTAGCACATCGCCCTTGCTACACCATAGAGGTAATCCTTCGTGCGCTTCACCTCCGACGTGATGACGTCTGACAGGATGGCCGTGACGTAGGCAATCTCGTTGTTGCCGTCTTCCGCAGGTGCCCAGCGGTGGACTATCTGCGTCACATCCCCGAGCCCGTAGTCACGGACGTACTTCGTCAGCAGGTAGAGTCCTGCGCGCACGCCGTACTGCAGGAGCGTGAACTGTTCGAAACTGCGGTCGTTGCTCTTGTCGAACGGGATTTTACCCAGCCATTTTGAGTTTGACCGACGGATGTTAAACGGGTTCTTGTTGCGCAGTCCGCGCGTCAAGTGTCCCGAGTCCGATTGCGCATAATGCGCAACCGGATTACGGAAATTACGAGTGTTCCTGTTCATCGTCGTCCTCCTTCTTCTTAAAGATGTCTATTACTTCCTTAACTAACTCCACGACAGGCTTCAGGAGCCCGATAAGCTTCAACAGCTGGTCGAAGCTGAACAATAATAATTTCTTCATAATTCTAAAATTTAAATCTTTAAACTGTAAACTACATTTTCCTTATGTCACTGTGTCACTGCGTCACTGCGTCACTGCGTCACTGCGTCAGAGCATGATCGAACCCGTTTTCCTGTACTTGGCCTTAGTGGTTCCGTTCTCCACAAACTCATCCACCTTTTCGGCCAGACGGTCTTTCACCAGACGAACAACCCTGGCACGCGCAGCGGCGTTGTTTTTCAGGGAGAAGCAGCGCATCACATCCTCAACGGTGAACTCCTCAGGCAGGCGGTTGAACGACTCGATGGTCTTGCCCTTGTGCTGCACGTTGGCAGCCGCATCGCGTGTCTTATCGTCGAAATACTTCTCGGCAAGCGCCCCGAAGTAATGACGCTGGCAGGCGTACTGGATGTTTACGATCAGTTCTGCCAGCTTCCAGTCCACCTCGTCTGTCTCAAACTCGCCACACCAGTACTGGCCGTCCTGCTTCATGCAGTCCCAATGGCGCATCACGATGAATGGCGCAGCGAAGTTCAGCCCATGATAGGCGCAACGCTTCAGCAGCATCTCCTCAGCCTTCGAATCGTTCTCCTTGGCGTCAGCCATACGGCGTGCCGTCCAGTCGTAGAGCTCATCTACAATCTTCTGCACCGTCAGCTCGCCCTTCATCCTGTCCAGCTTCTCTGCCCACTCCTTCAGGCGATTATCGCTCTCGAAGTCAACAACACTCTCGCGACTCATCATCTCAAAGTTGGTGGCAGGCAGAGGGATACAAGTCAGACGGGTGGCCAGTCCACTGCCGAAGTTCTGCTCGTTCACCTTCTTTTTCAGGGCGATAGGCGTGCCGGTATAGATGAAGTTCCACGTCACGTAGAAGTCCTGCAGGATGCTGTCGTTGTTCGAATACGCCTGACCGTCCTCCTCATTATGAAAGGCCTTCAGCTCCATCGACTGCTTGTCAATCCAGCTGCCGCCCTTCTGCACGGTCACCGTGTTGTCCAGCTCCGTGTCGAACGTCAGCATGTGCAGCTGCATC
>CACXJZ010000078.1 GCA_902768105.1 uncultured Prevotellaceae bacterium | reverse complement strand
GAAATCAATCCCCAGGACACCAGTCGGGCGCAGACATTCGAGCTGTGGATGAAGTCGCCCATGCCGATGGTGACGCTCACGAAAACTTTCGACGTGACGCGACTGCGTAAGGTGAGTCGGCAGCGCGGTATGAAATTCAACATGCTGCTCTGCTGGTGCATTGGCAAGGCAGCATCAGGAATAGAGGAGTTTTATATGTTGCCCCAAAACGGGAAGCTGTACAAATATGACCACATGGCCATCAACATGATAGTGGATAACGTCAAGGGCGGACTCAGTTTCTGCGACGTTGCCATCTGCGATGATTTAGAGGCGTTTAATGCCAATTATATGCATCTGACAGAGACCATCAGCCAGACCTGTCAGGACATCCTGGATGATGAAGCCGCCATCGTCTGCACGTCGGCAGTAATCGGGACGGAACTCGACTGCATCGTCAACCAGTATAGCGGTATCTTCAATCACCCCTTCCTGGCTTGGGGCCGCTACCGCAAGGGCTGGCTGAGGACGACCTTGCCCATCTCCTTCCAATTCCATCATGCCCAGATGGATGGCAAGCACGCCGCCCGCTTCTTAGAAGAACTGCAAAAGACAATTGATACGATATGAATAAAAATAACAGTCAAGCATTAATCAACAACAACTCGCTTAATCGCAGCCTTGACCTGTGACATGTTGCTGCGCGAGACGGGGAGTGATTCGTGGCAGTGTTTGATGAGCAGCTGGGTGGAACCGGAATGTGAGATGATTTGCTCTACCTGACCAAGATTGACCAGAAATGCACGATGGCAGCGGACAATCATCGGATAGCCCAGCAATGTTTCCTCCATCTGTTTCATGGTGGAACGAAGCACGTCTGTTTGCAGCTGTCCGTCACGCAGATGGTTAATCTTGACGTAGTTGCCAACGGACTCAATATATAATAGGTGGGAAATCTGGAGCGTGACGGATTCGTTGGTCGTACCAGTAAGGAGAAGACTCTCCCCCAACAGACTCTCCAGACTCTCCCCCGGCCCCTCCCTGTGAGGGAGGGGAGTAGATAGCTGTTCATTCAGTTCCCGTATCTCTTCCAGTTCCATCGCCAAGTACTTACTGCGGAACTTGAAGCGCCAATAGAGTCCAATGGCGAAAGAGCAGAAGGCAATAATGGCAAGTGTTTCGAGGAAATTGATGACAGAGAACTGATTACCCTCCACACGGTCGCTCATGGCGAAATGGCGATAGAGGCAGATACCCAGTGCCACAAGAGGCGTATTGATAAGCTGGAACCAGAGATTGCGGCGGATGATGTATTCGGCTCCCTTCTTGAGCGACCTCGGCATCTTGACGATGTACTTCAGGATGATGTCGGTCACCATGCAGATGAAGAAACCAATCACGCCCAAAGCTACCAGATGTACATAGGCCTGCCACTGCCACGCATCCAATCCGAAGGGTTTGAACACGGCCAGCGCCACCACAATAAACGTGGTGCTGATGATTCTCGTCGTTATCGTTTCTTTACGTCCTTGGTTCATATAGGATGCAAAAGTACGAAATAAAAGTGACATTCATCACATTTTTATGTAGAATATCCCAGAAATTTTGTATTTTCTGCAACTATACGTAATTTTGCACCGTCAAATGATAAAAACAGAAGAAAGACAGAAGAAATGGTTATCAGATTAGAACAACCCAAAGATTTCCGCGAGGTTGAGAACCTGACGCGAGAAGCATTCTGGAACGTCTATCGTCCAGGATGCACAGAGCATTACGTGCTCAATCAATATAGAACGAACCCCGACTTCATCCCCGAGTTGGACTTTGTGATGGAAGAGGATAACAAGATTATCGGCCATGTGATGTTCTCCAAGGCAGAAATCATGCTTGACGGGGGTGAGTCTTTCCCTTCCTGGACTTTCGGTCCCATCAGCATCCATCCGGATTACAAGCACAAGGGCTACGGCTTGAAACTGCTGCAATATGCGATAGAGAAAGCTAAGGAGATGGGCATAGGTCTGCTGCAGATGGAGGGAAACATCGAGTTCTACCGTCACGCAGGCTTTGACCTTGCCAGCAAGATGAACATCCATTATCACGCCGAGCCTCGCGATGCCGAAGTGCCCTATTTCCTTGCTCAAGAACTGATTCCTGGCTATTGGGGCAATCGTGAGGGGACTTATTGCCCACCCAAGGGTTATTTCGTAGCCGACGAGAATCCTGAAGCTTTCGAGGCCTACGAAGCCACCTTCCCCCAAAAGGAGAAAGCATTCCAAGAGGGCCAACTGCCTCAGTTCTGTCAGAGTTGCGGCATGCCGTTGACTCGTATTGAGGATTGCGGCACAAACGGACGGAGCAGCGAGAGCCATCCGAGCTCGCTCGAAGATGGCCGAGTCGTGACGGACGAAGGCGAAGCCAACGCGGATGGCAGCTCCAATTTCGACTACTGCCAATACTGCTATAAGGATGGCAAGTTCCTGCAGGACTACACGATGGACGAAATGATTGAGCATTGCGCCCAGTTTATCAACGAGGTAAACAAGAACATGCCTAAGCCCATGACCAAGGAAGAGTACAAGCAGATGATGCGTGGCTTCTTCCCAATGCTAAAACGCTGGAGGAAGTAAAAAGTTAAGGGCGGACGTCACCTTTTGTGTTTTTGAACTGTTATATTAGTGAAGTGACGGAGCAGTGAGAGCCGTCAAGCTTGCTTGAATGGCCGAATCGCGACGGAACTCGATGAAATCAATCGGTTCAGAAAACAGAAGTCTAACAATAAAAAACAAGTAAAAAAATGGAACATTTAGTTGCAATCTTAGTACCTATCGCCTGTGGATGCGTACTTCCCATTATGATTGTTTGGTTTACTATCCGTGAGAACATAAACAAGACCAATCAACGGACAAAAATTGTGCTAGCCGCCATCGAGAAGAACCCTGACATGGACATTGAAGAATTGATGAAGAAAATTTCTCCCAAAAAGAAACTACTGAAGGAGAAACTGCTCTCAAAGCTGTTGTGGGGTAGCATTATCGGATTGCTTGGTATCAGCTTCTTGGTTTATGGATTATTGATTGACTACAGGGGCGGGATGAATACTGATGACCTTATTCATATATACTTTGCAGGTGGCATCCTTTTAGCCGTTGGTATTGCCTTCATCGTTAACTACCGCCTGAGCAAGAAGATGCTTGCCAAGGAGATAGACGCTGAGGAGAAATTGTTGGTATCACAGGCAGAGAACAAGTGACCCGCGAAGTTTTCATCACCCAGATAGAGCGTGAGCAGGAGGCCCTTCGTAGTTTCCTGCTCGCCCTCTGCTGTGGCAACAAGAGCGATGCCGACGATCTGGCACAGGATGCCATCGTTAAGGCCTATCTCTCGTCTGCAGGCTATCAGGAGCAAGGGAAGTTTCGTTCGTGGCTCTTCAAGATAGCCCACAACACGTTCCTCAACCACAAGGCCAGCTGTCGTACGATGGAGACACTCGACGATGCCCGCATGCTTATCAGCAGCACCACAGCCGACAATGTCTTTGAGCATCAGGAACTCTACCTCGCCCTTCGCACCCTGCCACCCAAGGAACGTTCTGCTATCACGCTATTCTATCTTAACGGCCACAACATCAAAGAGATTTCGACCATCACCGAGACCTCGGAGGACGCCGTGAAGAAGCAACTCTCACGAGGACGCGACAAACTGAGACAGGAATTGAAAATGGAAGATTAAGAATTGACAGTTATGATAAAAGATAAAAAACTTGAGGAATTGTTCCTCGCTCAGAAGCCAACATTTGACGATAAGACTGAATTTATGGCTACGGTGACACGTCGTCTGGATGCTGTGGAGTTTGTCCGTCAGCATCAGGAGGCCACCCTACGCCGCTATAAACTGGCGATGGTTGCCGCCTTCGTCGTAGGCATCGTCAGTGGTGCCGTCAGTATGGCATTCGTCCTTTCCACACCTTTAGACGTCCCCCTCTTTACCTTCAGCGTAGAGAGTAGCATCCTGTTGTGGATAGCCGAGAACTCCCGCGTCATTGCTACTACGGCCCTCGCGCTTCTGATGAGTTTTGGCATTATGAGCATCATCAGCAATGTGCAGGAAATCCTTGACCTCCGTCCCAAAAAAGTACTAAGATGACTCAGATGCCGAACATCATAACGCTGCTCAGGATTGCGGGCTCTTTAGGTCTGCTTTTCTGCGATGTGGCGAACGTTTTGGTCTGTCGTTCCCATCATCATCGTCGCAGCTGTCGCCACGTTTGCTGCTATACACGAGGGGCATATCATACGAACGATGTGCCTGTCTGGAAAAATCTACAAGTTTTAACGTCACTCGTCACAAATCGGTGTT
>CACXJZ010000077.1 GCA_902768105.1 uncultured Prevotellaceae bacterium | reverse complement strand
ACGGCAGGCTCTAAACGTTCCAAATCACCCTGTGCCATCAGGCAGGCACATGCTGCCAATCCCTGCTGACGCTCGGTCAGCGTCTGACCACTTGTTGTTATCATCGTCATGATTGCGATTAAAGATAAAACGATTCTTTTCATTTATAATACCACTTTTTGCCATTCTTGATATAGATACCTTTCGAGGGATTGTTTACCCTCACACCATTCAGCGAGTATATATTCCCTTCGTCCTTAGAAGATGAGTTAGGGGTGAGGCTCCTGATGGCGGTTGTGCCCGACGAAAGCGACAGCGTTACACTGATATTGCTTTCGCCAGCCTTCAGGAATGTGCGCAGTTCGCTTTCCGACAGTCCGTCGATTTTCCCTATACGGGTGTAGCTCCAAGAGTTGCTGGCATAGAAGATGCAGATGTTGCTGCCGTTATAGAGTACGATGTCTCCTGGCTGAGCTGTCATCTGCTCGTTATTCGTTGCCAGAGATCTGCCCAAAGAACCCCATATCTCGAAATTGTTGTCGTTGAGCGTTATCGTGATGGGCGCGTTCTGAAGTGCAGCAACCAACTCGCGTGTAGCTTCATTATCGACCAGCGTTGCGCTTTGCGTTTGTCCACCGATAGTGATATACATTTTATCCATAGTAGTTTGTGCTTTCACTTCGTTGTCTGTAGAACAGCAGCAGAACAGCACGACTGCTAAAAATGATAGAATCTGTCGCATCTCTCCTTTTTTTAAAAAGTTTGTCATAATTGAATCTCATTTCGACCGCAAAGGTACGCACATTATTTTATATAGGTAGCTGATGATATACCAATTTCGCAGAAAGTGCTAAAAAAGCATTGATTATATACCATTATTAGATTATTTTATGTATCTTTGCCACCGATATGAGGAATATTTTGAAGGTTGATACCCCCAACGACTATGCCCGTTTTGTGGATGCTCCAGTGTTGCACCCGTTAGTTAGCATCATCCATTATGATGAGTTGGCACCTTTCCGTCATAGCCTGAACAACTATGGCGTGTATGGTCTGTTCATCCAGCGGCAGTTCCCCCAAAATCTCTCATACGGAATGCGGAAATGGCAGGTGAGCGATGGCTCAATTATTGCCGTTGAACCAGGACAGATAGGCGGTTTGGAGGACAATGGTGAGCGCATATCCTTGTGCGGTTGGGTATTGATGTGGTCGCCCGAGCTGTTGCTCGGCACCGAATTGGAGAGCCAGATCGACCGCTATCAGTTCTTCTCGTATTTCTACGATGGATCATTGCGTATGGAGCCCGACGAATGGCTCTGCATCACGCAGTTGCTTACCCAGATGCGACAAGAGTTGCAGACACACGAGGATTCACCGTCATTGAGAAATGTGCTGCTGGCTTATCTGCGCCTGATTCTGGAATACTGTAACCGCATCTATCAGCGCCAGCTTTTCGAAGAGGATAGGGGAGAGGCTGACCTGCTGAAGCGCTTTCACAATCTGCTGCAAACCTATTTTCGTGAGAACCGGCAGCTGATGCAGGGTTTGCCTACCGTCACTTGGTGTGCTTCCGAACTGGCTTATTCGCCTCGTTATTTTGGCGACATTGTCCACAAGGCAACTGGTGGCACAGCTATAGGCTACATCCACAACTACGTCATCAATCAGGCCAAGAGCCTGCTCATGCAGGGTCACAATATCAGCGAGACCTCGCGCCTGCTCGGTTTCGATTTTCCCCATCATTTCACCCGTCTCTTCAAACGGATTACCGGCCTCACTCCAAGCGAGTTTCTGGGGAAATGATTCACTCTTTGTATGTAGTTAGAATGTTCTTCTAGGCCCTTTTCAATATTCGTAAAGTTTGATATGGAGTAATTTCCATTCGCCGATGCTGATTCGGGCATGACGGCCTTGATGCGTCTGGTCACCGTTGTGGCGACGGAGGTATTGCATGGTACCGTCAGAGCTGATTTCCACTTCATCAACGGATAGGAGTCCGAGGCGTTTGCCTTTAAACTTTTGGGAGACAGGTGATTGGGCTGAGGATCCACCTGCCTCGGCAAAACCGTCTTCGCCTAATTGCTTGATGCCTTCTTGCTGTTTTTCAGAGGGTGTCTTAAAGTCAATGACCACACCGCTACCCGCTAGCAGATAATCGAACTTCCCGAGTCGGATGAGCATGGATCCGCCCTCAGGCCATGTAGTGCCATTGGTGGCACGCGGATCCCAAGGGAGTGTGAAGAAATGTCGGCAGGTCATCACTATGCCATTATCCTCGATGATGCGTTCACGGTCATCCTGATCGAATAGTAGTCCCCATGTGTTTTCCATCTGTTGAATCCTGAAAACCTGAGCTATCAGAGTGTAGGCCTGAGTCACGGATTCTGTTTCGTTTTGGCTGGCCTGATCGATGGCGAAGGGGCTGAAACCTAGTGCTTGGTGTTCTCCAAAAGCATAAAGGGCGCGTACACCGCTGTTCTCGCAGCATCGGCTCTCAGGGATGAAAAGACGGTTCTTCACTTTTCCGCCATCTTGCGGACGTAACGGCATGGCATACTGTGCAGCCCACGACTTGAAACCTGTGTCATAGATATCTGGCGCAAGCAGGTCGATACTTGGTGCTCCTTCGTGCCAGAAGTCGATAAGGTGAGCCAATGGCCCTGCCGACGGATACTCCCCGGGGTGACGTCCACGACTGTTCATCGCGGCATTTACGTAGAGTGGCATGTTGTGGATCTCACGGGCTGCCTTGGCTAAATGCTCCACATAACGGGCATAACTTAATGCCATAAACTTCTCGTCGGCGTATTCATCTGTACCATAGCGCTCTGCCCACCGCTCTTCCTTGTAGGCATTCTCTGCCAATGGTGAGTGGTCGCGTGCAGACTCTAACATGCCGATTTCGTTTTCTATCTGCATCATAATGACCACCTTACGCTGTGGGTCTTTTTCACTTATATGCCGCATCAATGCAGAAAAAGCCTTCAAATCAGCCTGCAGTACGTCGTTACTGAAGCACGAAGCAATCTCCATCGGCTTGCCACCGGCTGTCATTGCTCGTGGGAATCGCTTGGTGTCGAGCTTGAACCAGCCTGGTGCATAACATGACATCGAGTTCTTCCAAGCACCAAACCAGAGAAAGACGACATGCAGTTGCTCACGTTGTGCTACGTCAATGGTACGATCGATCAGCGAAAAGTCAAACTGCCCCTCTATGGGCTCCATCAGCTCCCAATAAGCCGGCACGAGCACCGTGTTCAGTCCCAGTGCCCTCATCCGTGGCATTACTTCGTCGATGTCAGCCACTGATGTAGCAGCAGAATTGCTGAGTTCGCCGCCAAGGATGGGGTAGCTGAGTTTTAGGTCTGATCCCCAAATGGTTAGGGATTCCACTAAAGCTATAAAACTTACAATCAGTCTTATTTTCATCATATGTCTTTAATGTTCTATTGCATGGGTGCCAAGGAGAGTTTGTCAGGCGAGCCGCCAACATAAATCACTGGCTTATCTGGTTCATACATCCAGGCCTGGGCACTTTCGTCCCAATGGCAGAGGTCGCTTCTGCGGACAGGAATGGTAACGGTCTTGCGTTCAGCAGCTTTCAAGGCGATACGTTGGAATCCTTTGAGTTCTTTCAACGGACGCTCAATGTGGGATTCTGGCCGCGAGACATATACCTGAGCCACTTCCTCAGCGTCGATGGCAGACGTGTTGGTAAGTGTGAAACTGACATCGTATCCTTCGGCAGTAGGTATTGCCTTCAGGTCACTGTATTGGAATGTGGCATACGAAAGACCGAAACCGAAGTGGTAGGCGGGCGTAACTCCCTTGCAGTCATACCAGCGGTAGCCAACAAGATCATCCTCGGCATAATTGGCAATCAGTTCCTGTCGGCGATCGTTGCTTCGGTTGTTCACGAGGCCAACGAAGATGTCACCCTGATCGTTGGCCTTAATGATCTGCGGATAGGAACTGGTGGCATAGGCTGGTACGTCTTCGAGGCTCTTTGGCCACGTCATCGGCAGTCTGCCAGAGGGCGATATCTTGCCCGTCAGCACTTCAGCGAGAGCTTGTCCGCCCATCGAACCGTTGAACCAGGAAACCAGCAGAGCACCTGATGTCTCGCTCACGGTATTGACATCGACAGGACCGCCTGCAACAATGACGGTAACGAGGTGCTTATTGGCCTTAGCCAGAGCCTTTGCGAGTTCATCTTGTCCGGAAGGCAGGGTGATGCTGTTGCGATCGGAGCCTTCTGTCTCAACCTCGCGGTTATCTCCAGCGAAGAAGATGACCAGATCAGCTCGCTTGGCGGCTTTCACGGCTTGGGCTAGAAGTTGCGGATCTGCTTTCTGCTGCGGACTGAGACGTTTGTCCCGGCTTGCCCGGTCATAACTTTTATACCCTTGTGAGTATGTGATCTTTATCTTATCCTTAAGTGCAGCCTGCAAACCTTCGAGAGGAGTGATCTCACAACGTGTCTTCACCCCAGCACCTACACCGCCCAGAGCCATTTTGGTGACGGCATTCTCACCAATGACGGCAATGCTGCGTATGCCTTTGGAATCGATAGGAAGCAAATCCTCGTTCTTCAGCAGGACAATGGAACGGCGTGCCACGTCAAGGGCGACAGCCATCTCAGGGGCGTTTCCCACGGGCTTGCTGTTGGCAACGGTCTTGGAGATGGGTTCCACAGTCAGTCTGACACGGAGTATTTCCCTGACGCGCTGGTTGATGATCTCCTCGCTTACCTTACCGGCTTTCACTGAATCAAGCAGGGGCTTCCCCATGAAACGACTGCCGGGCATCTCAACGTTCATGCCGGCCATGACGGGGTCGACGGTGCCATGCACACCTCCCCAGTCGCTGATGACCATGCCTGGAAAACCCCACTGCTGGCGCAGAACCGTATTGAGAAGATGTCCGTTTTCAGAACACCAACGTCCATTTACCTTATTATAGGCTGCCATAACGCCCCATGCATCTGCCTCTCGAACAGCCATTTCGAAAGGCCGCAGGTAGATTTCATGCATGGCACGGTCGGAGATTCGGACATCGACGAAGCCACGGTAGTTCTCTTGGTTATTAAGAGCATAATGCTTTAGACAAACAGCAGTTCCGTCCTCTTGTGAGCCACGGGTATAGGCAACGGCCAGGGCTCCGCTTAGGAACGGATCTTCACTCAGGTATTCGTAAGTACGTCCACCAGTTGGGATGCGCTGGATGTTGATGGCAGGCCCCAGAATCATGTCTTTGCCACGCAACCGTGCCTCACGGCTCATTCCTCGTCCGTAAGCATAGGCACAGTCGGTGCTCCAAGTGGCAGCAAGTGCCGAACCTGTGGGGAAGAAGGTGGCAGAGTCGGTTGTCAGATTGGCAGAGTTCCAGGAATGAGGCTCCATCTCTTCACGGATGCCGAAAGGACCGTCGGCATA
>CACXJZ010000076.1 GCA_902768105.1 uncultured Prevotellaceae bacterium | reverse complement strand
GCAGCCTACATGGTGGTGTTCTGCATCTGCGCCGTTGCCTACCTTATCGGCTGGTGCATCATGAAGACACTCGTACCGAAGTACAAGCCCATTACGCTCGAAGACTAATCCTGTCTCCAGTCGCTAAAGGGTAGTTAGTCGTAATGTAACTGGCAGTTAGTCGTAATGTAACTGGTAGTTTGTCGTAATGTAACTGGCAGTTTCCTACCGAGAAACTCATAGCTATCTGGGAGGCTGGAAGAGGTCGCATGGTCGCACTGCAACCATGCGACCTCTCACTTTTTACCAAAAAGTCGCATAAAGATGATCAAGTAATCTTCATTTTTGTTTGAAACACCTGTATTTATGCACCTTTCCAGATATGGATGAGGAGGTGAGGTAACATGGTCGCACTGCAACCATGCGACCATTAATTAATAAAAAAAGTTAATTATTGCCGAATTGAGTCCCTAAAAGTGACATTAAGTGTCAATTGCCTTTTGACCCATCGTACTTTTGCAACTGTCGCACCTAAGTTGTTTCCATCCAAGATGGGAGTATGTTTGGCTAATTCAATCAGTGGCCAGCCTCGCAAGGCGTCGCTCGCTGCTGTCCGTGAGCTGCAGACGGAAAATCATGTTGACGAGATTCTCTTCGACGTGAAGCAGAACAACAATCGTGAACGCAAGAAGGATCTGCCTGTATGGCTGCCGCTTGCAGAATCTTTTAATAATGGTACGCGTAAAGCAGAAGATGCCGTAGCCTCAGGGCTATACTATGTCGACATCGACGAGAAGGGCCTGACGGAGAAGCTCTGGCAAAAGGTATGCGAAGAAAGGCTCATCGAGGCGTTCCGCATCGTTTACTTTGCCGAGAGTGCTGGCGGAGGCACCCATATCTGGGCTTGGCGCAAACCAGAACTCTCTATCGAAGAGAACATCCAGCAACTGGCAAGCAGGCTCGGTGTCAGTTACGACTCTCATGTCACCGATTTGGCCCGCTGCTGTTTTATGGTCAGCGAACAGCACGTGAAACTGCTCGACCCCATCATTTTCGAGCCGCTGACCGAGGAACAGAAAGCGCTTTACAATACACCTATAAATCATAATGGGGCGCCAGTAGTCGGCAGCATGCCCAATGTCACGATGGGTACTACGACCTATCCTTCGATTTATAAGGGCGTCGAGTATGACCTGATAGTGAAGCGATTGTTGCTGAAAATGGGCTATGGTGATCGTCCTATAGATGGTGAGCGTAACAATGCCATCTTCGCCTTGTCGCGCTACTTGCGCTATATCTGTGATTTTAATGTGGAGTGGCTCTTCCAGGTGATACCCCATTGGAAACTGCCTGACCATGAGGTGCTCTCAACACTGAAGAGTGGGGTTAACACCGTGCGGAAAGAAAGTATCCCGCCAACCCTTGGTGACCTGCTCAAGGGACTGGAGGCAGAGATGCAGGAACAGGGATTGGCAGAGAACGCTGAGGATGAGGACGACGGCCTTATCCCACGTGTGCCAGGACTGCTGCCCGGTATTCTGCAGCAGGTGGCCGACCATGCGCCTGCAGAGTTCAAGGAAGCCTCGCTGCTGTCGGCCCTGCCCATGCTGGGAACCGTGGCTACCGGTCTGCGCGCCAAGTATCGTGACGGTAAGGTTCAGTCGCCTTCTTTCATCGTAGATATCTGGTCGGATCAGGCCACAGGTAAGTCGTTTGTCGACCAGCTGATGGAATTGCTGATGGATCCCGTTATCAAGCAGGACGAGGAAGAGTGGCGGAAGGAGACGGAGTACTCGTTGGCCAAGAAAGACGGTCAGGAGGTGGAGAACCCTCGTGCGGCCATCCGTATCATTGAAGCTAATATCGGTGTGAGTGCTTTCCTCGAACGGGCCATCTATGCCAAAGGCAAGCATCTTTTCACTTATGCGCCAGAGATCGAGACGGTGCAGAAGAACAATAAGGGTGGAGCGTGGACACAGAAGAATGACCTCATTCGTCTGGCCTACGACAACAAGCCCTGGGGACAGCACCGTATCTCGAAGGAATCGTTCTCGGGCAAGGTAGTACTCTACTATAATATGCTGATGTGTGGTACGCCCCACAAGTGTCGTGCTTTCTTTTCCGATGCAGAGAGTGGTACTGTCAGCCGCACTATCTTTGCAGAGCTGCCCGACATGATGGGTGCCAGGATGCCTGTATTTAAGACATGGACGAAGGAGGAGCAGGACGAGGTAAAACGTCAGTGTATGTGCCTGATGGACGAGGAAGGGGAGGTGGAATTGCCGTTGTTGAACAAGGCTATCGAAGAATGGGATGAATCGAAGCGCACGGAATATCTGAAGACATTGCGTCCAGCCCTCGATGTGTTCCGCCGTCGTTCGGCTCTCAATGGCTTCCGGGCAGGAATGGTGGCCTATGCGTTGGCTGGTTATCAGGAGACAGCTGAGGTCATCAACTTCGCCCTCTGGGTAGCTGAGCGTTGTCTCTATTATCAGGTGAAACTTTTCGGCAACCAAATTGACGCACTCCACAATGAGGTTCCTGAAATGAACGGGATATTCCACAATGTCGATCTGTTGAAACTTCTCAGCAAAGAGTTCACGAAGGAGGAACTGGTGAACCTTCGTCTGACCTATGGTCAGTCACCAGTAGTCAAGTCGGTCATACATCGTCTGAAGAAGGAAGGCCTAATTATCAAGATTGGTCCCAACCTCTGGCGGAAGGTAGAATAAACAACAAGAGGCTGTGTCTATTTTGACACATTCAGGAATCTGTTGCAGTCCTTGGCGATTCGCTTCAGATTCCTGTTGCTTTTCCTTTGACAGGCATGTATGTTCCTCTTTGTTTGAGATTCGAAGATTTTTTTTGGGGATAATATTTGCATCTTGTTTAAAAAAGTAGTATCTTTGCAGCGATAATAGAACTACAATATTATTCACCTTTAAAAACAATGATACAAAATATTAGGCTTCTGATGGTGCTTACTGCTCTCTTTACCTTTTGCGGCAGCAAAGTGCAAGCACAGGACGAGACGATCGTATTCACGCCCCAGTGGACGGCGCAGGCGCAGTTTGCCGGCTATTATGTGGCTGAGGCGAAGGGCTTCTACCGCGAGGCAGGGGTGAAAGTAAAGATTGAGCACCCATTGGCTACGCAGCCTGCCATGAGCCGCCTCCGTAAGAATGAGTGTCAGGCCACAACGCTGCAACTCTGTCAGGCAATGGAAATCATCGACGACGGCATACCCCTGGTGAACATCCTTCAGACATCGATGAACAATGCGATGGTGATTGTTTCTGCCCGAGGAGTTGACCCGCTGACGCAAAAGGGAGCCAAGGTGGGCGTCTGGAGCGTGGGCTTCGGACAACTGGCCTTTTGCATGAGCATCAAGGATCATCTGAACTACGAGTGGATACGCTTTGCCCAGAATATCAACCTTTTTCTGGCTGGTGCCCTCGATGCCACTCTGGCCATGAGCTACAATGAATATTATCAGCTGGTTCAGGCTGGTATTGAGATGACAGATAAGAATGTGTACCGCTTCCGCGACCATGGCTACAATGTGCAGGAGGACGGCGTGTATATAACCCGCGACTATTACGAGAAACATCGCGATCAGGCCAAGAAGTTTGCAGAAGCCAGCCGTAAAGGGTGGGAGTGGGCTGCCGAGCATCCTGAAGAAGCGCTGGATATCGTGATGCAGTACGTTGATGCGGCACATATTGCCACAAACCGCGTGATGCAGCGATTGATGCTCAATGAAGTATTGAGCTTACAGGTAGACCGTGAATCGAAGAAACGTGAGTTCCGTCTTCGCCCCGATATGGTGCAGAAGGCCAGCCGCCTGATGGTGGAGAACCAGATGCTGACCCGTGAAGTGAAGTATGAAGAATTAATAGGAAAGTAAATTATGAAAGAAATCCTCCAATATATTCGTAGAAAACTCTCTGTCAGGGTCAGCTTGTGGGTGGTGTTGTTTGCTGCTATCATATTTATCGTGGCTCTGGGTTTCCTGTTCTATCAGTCGCGTGAGACCGTGAGGCAGGAGGCTATCAGCCGTGCCACACAGATCCTGGATAAGACTTCGCTTAACGTAGAGAGTATTCTGAATCGTGTGGAGGTGGCTTCGAACATGACTGCGTGGCTCGTACAGCGGCATCCAGACCAGGCCGACTCTATGTTCGTCTATAGCCGAGGCATGCTGCAGAATAACCCCGACTTCTACAATTGCTCTATAGCCTTTGAACCCTATTTCTTTAAGGATAAGGGCCGCTACTTCTCTGCCTACACCAAGCATGTCGGCGACAGCCTTCGTACGATCCAGGGCGGTAGCGACAACTACCAGTATTTCTTCATGGACTGGTATCTATTGCCCTCGCTGCTCGATAAGCCATGCTGGACGGAGCCTTACTTCGATCTCGATGTGGCTACGAACACGAGTGAGATGGTGACCAGCTACTGCCAAGCCATCAAGGATAACCACGGTCGGATGATCGGTGCCATCAATACAAGTCTCTCTATCAGTTGGCTCTCGCAGACTATCTCGGCTATTAAGCCCTATCCCAACTCCTACAGTATTATGATCGGGCGTGGCGGAACCTATTTTGTGCATCCTGACTCCACCAAGATCACCCGTCAGACCATCTTTACCCAAGCCATGGAACAGCCCGACACGGCTCTTGTCGCCTTGGGTCATGCCATGCAGCGTGGCGAGGAAGGCATGAAGCACATGCACATCAATGGGGCGGATAGCTATGTGTTCTACAAACCACTTGGCCAGACAGGCTGCTCGATGGCCATCGTCTGTCCGGAAAATGACATCTTCGGCGGCTTCGACCGTCTGCGCCGTGCTGTCATGGCCATCGTCATTGTAGGTCTGTTGCTGATGCTCTACATGTTCATCCGTATTATCACCAGCGAGCTGCAGCCCCTGCGTCGGTTGGCAAAAGGGGCCGAGACAATTGCCTCGGGTAATTTTGACGCCCAATTACCTGACTTGCAACGCGTCGACGAGATCGGACAGCTGAGCCATTCTTTTGCCGACATGCAGCAGTCGCTTGTGAAATATATCGAAGAGTTGAAGGAAACCACCGCCAAGAAAGCCTCAATCGAGAGCGACCT
>CACXJZ010000075.1 GCA_902768105.1 uncultured Prevotellaceae bacterium | reverse complement strand
AACTTCGTTTTTTGTTCTCTCGCCATGACATAGTCCGAACAAGTTCGGCTCTGTGCATGACTTATCGAGAACATTGTTTGATATACGTAAAGAGATAGACGACACCCACGGCCATCACCAGCACAGCACCTGCCTGTCCCATGGCATCGCTCAGCAGACCCATGAAGAGTGGGAAGATGGTACCGCCGAAGAGACCCATAATCATCAGGCCCGATACCTCGTTCTGCTTTGTGGGCATTGATTCAAGTGCGGTGGCGAAGCACATGGAGAAGACATTAGAGTTGCCGTAGCCCACGAGGGCAATGGCTGTATAAAGCATCCATTTTTCCGTTCCGAAGAACAGGCCACACATCGACAAGGCCATCATCACCACGCTGATAATAAAGAATATACGTGTTGGGAGTATGCGCAGGAAGAACGAGCCGGTCAGACAACCTATGGTACGGAAGATGAAGTAGAGCGAGGTGGCAAAGGCGGCATCATTGAGCGACATGCCCAGGCGCTCCATAAGGATTTTGGGTGCGGTGGTGTTCGTACCCACGTCGATGCCCACATGACACATGATACCGAGGAAAGACAGCAGCACAATGGGGGTGCCCAATAGTTTGAAACACTCCACGAAGGAGGAGGGCTTGCCCTCAATAGGCTCTTCCTCAATGGGGGTGATGCCGAGCAACAGCGTAGCCAGCACACCTACCACGAAGTAGATGCAGAAGAGCACACGCCAGTCGAGTCCGAAGTTGGGAATGACGGCTGTGGCGCCCCACATGGCCAGATAAGGAGCAAGAAACGAAGCAATGGCCTTGATAAACTGTCCGAAAGTCAACGTTGAAGCAAGGTTGCCACCACCCATGACGGTCGATACCAGGGGGTTGAGCGAAGTCTGCATCAGCGCGTTGCCAATGCCGAGCAGCGAGAAAGCCACGAGCATGAAACCGAAGGAACTGCCAAACAGGGGAATGAGCAGCGACACGACGGTCACCACCAGTGAGAGCAGCACGGTCTTCTTACGGCCAATCTTGTTCATGAGCATACCGGTAGGCACGCTGAAGATAAGGAACCAGAAGAACACCAGCGAGGGGAAGATATTAGCTACGGAGTCTGTCAGAGCCAAGTCTTCCTTGACGTAGTTCGAAGCAATGCCCACCAGGTCAACGAAGCCCATGCAGAAGAAGCAGAGCATCACGGGGAGCAGTGCCAGTTTGGATGTTTTATTCATAAGTTATACGGATAAATGGTTACTTTTGCTTTGTTGGTTACCTTGATGTCGTTGTAGGGCAATGAAGGGAACACCAGGTTCGTCATGGCCATCTTGCCCTCGCTGTCAAACACCTCGATGCTGCAGCGGTCTATGAAAAGTCGCAGTTGCTTTATGGTACCGTAAGTGGGAGCCTCCGTGACGCAAGAGAAAGCCTCGCTGAAACTCACGTCACCGCTCTTTGTGCGGTCCATACTGAAGGTCTGCTTCTGGGCGTCGTAGCGCATGATGACCTTTTCGCCCTTTGCATTGCTCAGTTCAATATCTGTGGAGCCTTTCAGGTCGATGACCACTTCGCAGGCCTCGGTCAGTTTCTTTACCTTCTCACCACGAGCAGCCAGCATCTCTACCGACGGCATCACACTGACGTACGTCTCCTCGCCATAACTGAACAGTCCGAGGTCACGGGGAATGCTATTGGCACTACGGAACTGCATGGTGGGCACCTGGTTGGCATACTGCCAGTTACTCATCCAAGCCAGCACCGTGCGTCGGTTGTCTGGTGCATTGTAGAACGACACAGTAGCATAATGATCCTTGCCAAAGTCCAGCCATTTTGTTACTTCTGGTTTCGACTCGCACATGAACTTTTTTCCGTCGAACTGTCCCACGAAGTACTGCGTGGCCGAACCACCGAAAGGTCCACCAGGGTTGATGTTGCAGATGAGCACCCACTTCTCACCAATCTTAAACAGGTCCGGGCATTCCCACACACCACCATGATTGCCATATTCCTTACCGAAAGATGACTCGTACTTCCATTTCTTCAGGTCAGGTGATGAGTAGATACGCATCTCCTGTCCCACTGCGAGGATGAGGTTCCAGGCCTTGATGTCCTCGTTCCAGAACGGACGAGGGTCGCGGAAGTCCTTGTCTTCGGCGGTCAGCACGGGGTTACCCTCATACTTCGTAAATGTTTTGCCGCCATCATTGGAAAAGGCTATACACTGCGTCTGCACGTCACCGCCAAATGGTGTGGGACGGCTTGCCGTGTACATTGCTACAACAGTACCTTTGTCCAATACGCACGACCCGCTGAACATAGTGCCCCATGCATCAGGAGCCAGCGCTACGCCCTCGTCCTTCCAGTGAATAAGGTCGGTAGAGGTGGAGTGTCCCCAGTGCATGTTACCCCACATCGAGCCGTAGGGGTTGTACTGATAATAGAGATTCCAAACACCATCCTTATAAAACATCCCGTTAGGATCGTTCATCCAACCGCGCTTTGGCGTATGATGGTACAGCGGACGAAACTTTTCATCTATCAACGCGAAATCCATATCGTCGTTCTGCACCAGTTTCTTGAAACACACGCTGCCCGTTGGCACATTCTGCACACAGACCCTAAGATCACCCTTGCCCTGATACGGCTGCAAGTCGAGCGCTACATAATAGTCCACCTGCTCACGTGCCATGCGCACGTTCTGTTCCATCTGTAGCATACCGCTGACGACAACCTGCACCTTCCCCTCAGGAGCTGACTCCTGGATGGGCAGCCACAGATAGCGTCCAGTGTTCTTCGGCGTCACGATGCTCTGCTCGCAAGCCTGCGGCGTCACTACCTGCGCCTTGGTCATCGTGAGCGTCATCACTGCCAGCATTGTCATTAAACATCTTTTCATCATGTTCGTTTGTCTTTAGTTATTAATAATCTGCTGCAAAATTACAAGATTTCTTGTTAATAGGCTGTCATTTCTGTTTCATTTGCTGCAAATAATCGTTCACTGCATCATTATTGCTATAAATGTTATCCTGAAAAACAATCTTTTTTACAAACTAATTAATCAAAATCCTTACTACTAACTTTTATTTGATAAAAACCTTTTTTCCGTTCACGACAAACAAACCCTTTTTAGGATTAACTATTCG
Organism: uncultured Prevotellaceae bacterium; assembly: GCA_902768105.1. Taxonomy (GTDB): domain Bacteria; phylum Bacteroidota; class Bacteroidia; order Bacteroidales; family Bacteroidaceae; genus Prevotella. The sequence goes on along the minus strand of CACXJZ010000075.1, from coordinate 1,988 downwards.
CTGGCCAGCGAGGTTGTAAACATCACTATTCACTTTCTCACTATTCATTAGCGTTGCGCTGATGCCCGTACTCTCTTTCTTGACGAGCACGATGGCTGTGAAGTTGAAGGGATTGCCGCCTTCCTTGTTGCACTGAACCATGAGCCTGTCAACGTCAGCTAATTTTGCAGCCATATCAATGCCCTTAAGGCTGAGTTCGGCATACTCGTTAGTCATGGTCATCGTGGTCTGGTCGCCCAACTTGCCGCCATCACCCCACTTTGTGAGCACATTGATGACATAATCCGTTCGGTTAGCCTCTGAATAGAAGCGGATAGCCTTGTAATCGCTCCAGTTGATACCGTCAAACGAGGTTTTTGCTACCTCTAAGGTGCTCCACTCATCCATCCAGAAATAGCCGGTCCATATAGTGTTAGCATCTACATTATCCTTGCCATCACCATACCATGCCTTGGTGACTGTAAAGCCTGTACCACAGATTTCCAGTCCCGATTCCTTTAGACGTGCAAGCATACCTGTGGTGATGAATACCTCCATTGAACTTTGGTCGGCATAAAGATGGTGCTCATAGCGTGTACCCGGCAGCATTCCTCCGTTGCTATGAAGTTCTATGACTTCTCCTGTAGCGTTAGTAAACTCGATGACTATTTTTTGGCCGACCTGTGCATCAGCGAATTTAGCGGCTTCGATAGTCAGCGTGTTGTCCCAGTTCACAGCGTGGGTACCTTCCCACAGATCAGTGGCTGAAACAATAGTGGTGGTTGCCATCAGGCACATGAGTAAAAATACTTTCTTCATCATTTTTTTGTTTAAAGGGTTAGACACTTGAAATTTTCTGAGTGCAAAATTACAGCAAACTGGCCAACTAGATAATAAAATATGTTACATAGGATAAGAGAAATCGTTCAATGTAACATTATTCTGCTACATTGAACGCTTATTCATAAAAACCGCAATTACTGCTGGCTGACTTTCACGTCGCTGACGGTAACAGAGCCGCCGTAGTTGTTGATGCTCCAGCAATTCTTGTTGATGCCGTAGATGCGCTGGGTATAGGCGCAAATGTCGTTGATATAGAGTGTCAGGACGCTGTTGTCGGTGTAGATGTCGATGTTGTAGGTGTTGTCAGCAGGACGCTCAAACCAATAGCCATCGGCGGCCTCGATGAAGCCCTTGCCTTCTTCACCCTCCTGCTCGAAGTTGAGCTTGCGGTGGTTATCGTCCTCGGGGTTGACAACGATGGTATAGTACTTCTTCGCATCGGTGCTACGGACGAAGGAGATGCCAAACTTGTCCCAGATGTTGGAGGTCTTGACGGTGAACGAGATATGGTTGGCGGTGCCGAGACGGTTGTAGAGCACGTATGCGCCGTCGCCAGAGAGCGTACCGCCGTTATAGCCGTTCGACCCCATGACATTAGTACTAACAGCCTGATTGTATTTCGAGGCCATAGCAGGTACTGCGCCCAAGGTCAGCGTACCGTCATTGTGTTGGATAATCTTGTGGCAGACCAGCGCACCCGACCAGTTGGGCTCATTGCCGTCACCAGCGCCAACGTTGATGTTCTTCTCGTGAATGTCGGCGCCGGAGCGGAAGGGACACCAGCCCCAGATGAAGCGGTCGGTACCGTTCGAGGCGGTCTTGCCGGCATAGAAGGCGCGGCTGTCGAGCACGCCCTCATGGCCGTCGGCGGGCCATTTCGGACCGTCGTTGAAGCAGGCCTTCAGCTCGTCGTAGGTGCGGGCCATCATGTATTTCACCTTGCGGCTCCACGAGGCCTTGAAGCTCTCGCTATAGACGAGATACCACCAGTCGCCCATCTTGAAGATGTCGGGGCACTCCAGCATACGGTCCCAGATCATCTTGAAGCGGCCTACGTGCTCCCATGTCTTCAGGTCGCTGCTCTTGAACTCGGCGAAGCAGGGGTCGCCACCACCGTTGGGATAGGTGGCGATGACCATGTGGTAGAGGTTGTCGTCGGCGACGAA
>CACXJZ010000074.1 GCA_902768105.1 uncultured Prevotellaceae bacterium | reverse complement strand
GACTGCCAGTTTACGGTGACCTCATTGAGCTGATTATCGGCTACATTATCCGGCATGTTCTCCAGTACCGATGCTACAGGATAGGGCCTCTCATCAGAGCCTATCAGACGGTATCCTCCGTCCAAGAGCTTGCAGCGGTATGCCCAGCGTCCGCGGTCGCCGAACTCTTCACAGGTCTTGAAAACGAGTTTTGCAGTCCATACGGTGTTCCCGTATTCCACTTTGTCACTAATGGTAAGCTGCGCATGAGGCTTGATGGTCAGCGGCTGCCAGATGATGCCTCCCGGAAGCCTCACACTTGTCTTCGAGACACGAAACATTCCTTGAAGGTTGGTGATTTGAGTCCTGTCTACGGCGGTGATGATTTTTATCGATTTCATGATTTATCGGTGTTTAACGCCTTTTATCGGCATTGTTCGCTGTTTAACGGTTTTTATCGGGTTTTAACGCTCAGTAAAAATAAAGGGTATGTCATGGTGAAGAAAAACCACGTTATTTTTTGTTAAACGCCACGTCGTGGTTCCTTTTTCTCCGCCGGAGGTCAATACCCTTTTTGACATAGGAATTACGGAGACGGTTGTATCTCATGAGTATTGTCCTGTCATATTCGATATCGATGCCGTGTTTCTCACACCAGGCATCAATGGCACCCAGGACTGAACAACCTATATCGGACATGTCATTGAGTTCTGACCACATCATCAGTTTGAATGTCCGCTCGATGCAGTCCACGACGGCATCCTTCCCTTTCGGCCCGAGGTAGTTGTAAGTGGCAGGATCCTTCTTTTCATTGTCAGGGATGTACACGGCGGTCAGTCCCTCTGCTGCTGTGTCTGGAATACGGCCTTGTGGCAGTTTCTGCGTGAACTGCAGGATGGTGGCGTTCTCAACCGACTGGGGCTGGAACTGAACAGGGTTGCCGTAGTGGTGGTGAAGCCATTGCGCCACGAACGGCTGAAGTTTTAGATAAATGACGAATTTGCTCATGTTCATCAGTTTTTGGGTGCAAAGATAGTAATAATTTTCGAATTTTCCGTTTTTAAGCGGAAATATTTATTCTCACGCGCGTGTACATGAGATTTTAGGTGTGGCAACGCGTGGCAAAAAGTGGCAATGCACGGAAACCCCGACAAACAGGGCATTTCAAAGGATTAAGAGGTGTGTGGCAAATCGGTTTTTTGCCACAAATAACCCTTTTTTGCCACAAAGAATAGTCATTTTTATTTTTTTTGCCACAATTTGCCACACATTTGCCACGCTTTGCCACACCTCTTCGCAAACATGTTTTTTACTGATATTCAACGCTTTACGTGAATTGCCCCCTGTTGCCCCCATTTGCCACACGTGATTTTCTCGCGCGTGCGCGCATGCGGATTTGTTTGAATCCAAGAAAAAGCCCCGACTTTTCCATCACTGGAATGCCGGGGCGGCCGATATATGAAGAAACCTATTGAAGGTCGTGGAATGTGTGTCAGAATGGGCCATCCTCTTCTTTCTGCCGGAAGAGTTCCCCTTCTTCAGCATCGGGTGGTTCGGGAGCCTCGTTGTCGAGTACGATACCGTATTTGGCTGACACGAGATTATAGTCGAAGAGCATGGGGCGGTCTTTCTCATACCGTTGCCGCCAGCCTGCGGTTGTTCCGTCATTGTTCAGCACTTCATCCTTGAGTGGCGTCCCGTCCGGCTTCATGCATCGGAACCTCTCTGGGTTCTTCGACTGTCCGTAGTATTCGGGTGCGATGGCGATATAGTGCTCCATAGATTCCTGGGGCAAGACATGTACGTCCTCCTGTTTTCCCAGTGTTCTGTAAATAGAAAAGGAGATATCCTTTCTGAGCATCAGAACCGGTGTCAGTTGCATGAACACGCGCGGCTCCAGGCTCTTGGAGGTGCGCACGCCCTTCATGTGGTCGATGCGGAAGTCTTTGTCGCGTACGAGCAGCCCGCGCTGCACGGCTGCACTGATGATCTTCCAGAATCCGGCCAGTTCGTCGACGCTTGAGCAGAGCTCGTTTTGCCTTTTCAGTCCGTCGATGCAGTAGCCCAGCAGCGTCTCGTAGGTGAATGGCCAGTCCACGGAGTCCCCCGCCGCCAGGTAGGCTGCAAGGGGTACCTGCCAGTTGGTACGCAGGCGGTCTACGGCCAGTTGTGTGCCGAACAGATGGTACTTCAGATCCTCCCCTGCCTTTTTCCATGCCTGGCCCAGCTGGGCCTCGAACTTGTCGCGGTGCTTCAGGATCTCCAGCGTGATGTGGGTGGCTCCCATCATCTTCAGGTGGCGTAGCTGCTCGAAGCGCACGCGTTCCTCCTCGCTGAACTTGTTACGGTCCCAAGGGATGTAGAGAAGACGGGTGAACAGAGCGAAGTCCACTGTAGGCATCTCCTGGCCCGTCAGGATAACGCAGGAGTCCACACGCCCCTGTACGCGCTTGCCGAGATCAACGGACTTCTTGATGCGCCCGACGGCATTCCACAGGTCTTTAAGCCACTGGCTCTTGTTCTCCTTGATGGAGTTCTTATACTCGTCGATGTGTACCAGTGCGTTCGACACTGAGCCAACCAGCTCCTCCATCGCGGGGATGGTGCTCTCTATGTTGGTAGGCTCATAGTCGGTCTGGAAGAAGGCCATGAGCGTGCTGGCCAGTTCCGTCTTACCGCTACCCGGAGGCCCGAAGAGGTTGAGGATGGGAATCTTGATGCCGCGTCCGCGTATGATATCGGCAAACAGCGAGGCCACATAGAAGGCCAGTGTGATGCTCGCCTTCTTTCCGAACACCTCGATGATCTTCTGCATGTAGTCGTGTGGCGTGACCTTGGAGTCGGTCTGCAGCCGGAACTTCCGTTCCTGTGAGTAGAGGATGTCCCACACCGGGCGGTTCTGCTCGGCCATGGCCGGGAGGTAGAAGTTGCCGCTCTGCAGGTGGACGATGCCCATGCGGTCGACGTAGTGCCAGCCGTCGCTGTCGAGCGCACCGTTGCAGAAGGCGTAGAATCCCTGTCGCTGCCATCCAAGCTGCTTCACCTCCACGGCGGTCTCCGTCACCTTCAGGAGATAGGACAGCAGCTTGATCAGCTGTTCGTCGCTCACCTTCCAGTTGTAGTTGCCCAGTCCCACGAGCCGCTTGCGCAGACTCTTCGACGAGGTGATGGTGTCCATGTCGAGGGAGATGATCTCCGAGTGGCTGCCTTCCTCGTTGTTCTGTATCTCGAACAGCCGGACAGGCGAAAGGTCGTCCTTGATATGGAACAGCGGCTTCAGCGAGAAGTTCGACCACTCTATCCGCTCTCCCTCCTTCGAGAGGCTGTAGTATGTGTGGTTTCGCTCCATGAAGCCGAACTGCTCGTAGAGGTCAAGGCCGTTCTTCTCGCGTGCCTTGTTCTGTTCCTTCTGCCGCTCGCCGCGTGCCTGGTTGAGTGCCTGCCGCCACATCTGCTTGGATCCGTCGATCTTGGCCAGCCGGTTCAGGTATCCCTCCAGCACACCCTCATCCTTCACCTCGAGCAGTAGGTCGCACACCTGGCGCACCACCTTCTGTTTCTCCTCGGTGGTGCCGTCGCTGTCGAAGGTTTTCTCCATCATCCATATCAGGAACTCCTTCTCGGGCAGTCCGGTGATGTCCGAAGGCTTCTCTGCGAACGAGTCCGGATCCATCTTCTTGCCCGTGTCGTTCGGCAGCTCGCGGACGGCCACCGTGAAGCCCTTGCGCATGGCGATCTGTCCGGCCTTGATGACGTTCTGGTCACCTGCACCAAGACGCTCACCAGCCTTTGGCGGGTCGCTGTCGGGAATAAAACAGAGCGTGAATGATCCCAGCCGGTAGTCGCGCAGCAACTGGAACTGCTCTTCCGTCCAGCTGCCGCCGAGCGGTGCGATGGTGTTCAGCAGGCCGACCGACTGGAGCTTCATCACGTCGGGGCCGCCCTCCACGAGAAAAACTCTCTCCTGACGGCGGGCCTCCCGCAGTGCCTGGTCGATGCCGAACACGGAGCGGCTCTTGTCATAGATTTCGGAGGCTGCAGAGTTCAGGTATTTCGGACCTTCCTTCTCCTCATCCATCTTCCGGGCCGTGAAGCCCGTGATACGCGAGTAGCGGTCGCGGATGGGGATCATCACTCGGTCACGGTAGACGGAGTATAGCGTGTGCCATTTCTCGTTTTCCTTCAGTATGCCGAGTTCCAGCAGCAGGTCGGTACTCCAGCCTTTCTTCTCTGCCCACTGGCCGATGGCCTTCCCGTCGCTGGGGGCATAGCCCATCAGCTGCTCCTCGCAGTAGACTTCGTTCCATCGGTGGCGGGCATAGTCCCATGCGGCCTTTGCCTCCGGTGTGCCGCTGTGCAGCTGCTCATGCAGCCAGTGCGCCAGCGCGTCGTTGATGGCAAACAGGCTCTCGCGGTGCTTCTGCTTGGCCTCCTCCTCAGGAGTCTGCTGCATCTCGCTGTCCTTTAGCTCGACGTTCAGCTCGTCCTTCAGCAGCTTCTTTAGGGCCAAAGGATAGGTGATGGCCTCCATTTTCATCACGAAGTCTATCACGTTGCCGCCCTCATGGCAGCTGCCGTGGCAGTACCACAGATTCTTTGACGTGTCCACGCAGAACGAAGCCGTGTCCTCCTTATGGAACGGACAGCACGCCCATGACCGGTGGCCTTTTCTCTTCAGCTCGATTCCGTAGCCGGAAACGACAGTCTCCAGATCCACGCGGTCGAGCACCATGTCTTTGTACTTCTGGTCAATCTTCATATATCATCGCTTTTACTTGCGGTTGCAAATATATTAATAGTATGCCTCAATGTAAAATACCAGTTTTCACTTTCTATCCTTCAAGTTCAATCCATATACCGCAACCTCGATTTCTCGCAACTTATCTTTAATCTTCCTTAGCTGCTGCACCTCTTCTTTGAATGGCATGATACTGGTATGTCCATACCATTCTCTCTCTCGTAGTATAAGATTAATCTCCTCTACTCTGAAAATGGCATCAACAATGCGTTCTCTGCAAATTACGAGCTTCTTTTGTTCCTTTTTAGATAAGTTCTTCATATTCGTCAAATTTAATGTTTTTCACATCGTGGATTCAATCAAAGCTTATGCTGCATGTGAAAAACGATTCCAGCATGACCGCCATCCCTGTCGGGGATTTCATATCACCGCCCCAGTTCATGCCATTAACATTGCCGTGGATTTGTTTGTCGAAACCTTCCTCGAAAGGAGGCCCGAGAATGAAGTCGGCACTAATCATCACAGGATCTTCGTCTCTGCACGCACTCAGTCCTTTCTTCAGTTCCCCGACTGTCATGGCTTTTTCTGGCTCCTCGTAATAGACT
>CACXJZ010000073.1 GCA_902768105.1 uncultured Prevotellaceae bacterium | reverse complement strand
CTTGTCGAGGTACGGGTAGTAGTGACCGTACTGGTCGCTCTTCTGGTTGGTGTTCTGGCGGAGGTTCACCCTTACCGCAATCTTGTCTTTTGCCATAGTAGTTAAAGTTTAAAAGGTTGATTAATTAGTTTTTGCAACTCTACTTGCACCGGCAAAGGTACCGCTATTTACCTTCTAAGGCTTGAAAAGCTCCCTGCGCTTAACAGTCTTTTTACATCCGTTGAGATTTTTTAACTTTTCCTCGTTCTTCGTGTTGCATTCTTAAATTTGTGTAAAATCAGCGACAAAACAAATTTGTTTATCATTTTATTTGTATCTTTGCAAAATCAAGTTTAACACGAAAAATGGCAAAAGACATAAAACTATCAGAACTGCCTGAGGAGGTAACAGAAGACGGACTGAAGATGTATGGCCCTGCATCCTACGAGACGCAGGTGGCAATATTGAGTCAGTACCTGCATACCCTTAAAGGCAAGCACGACATAGCATCAGGCGAGAAACGTGACGAGATACTTGAAACAATACGTGATTTTATCGAGTACAAAAGCCAACAAGACAAGAAGAACCCTAAGTGGAAGGATATTAGTGATAACGACGTGTGGATGGCGGCAGAAAATCCGTTAGAGAACGATCTCTTTGCAGACTTTTTCAATGTACCATTCCCCGCTCCTGAGAATCCAAAGTTTACCTTCATCGATTTGTTTGCGGGAATGGGCGGTTTTCGTTTGGCTATGCAGGCGCAGGGAGGTAAATGTGTGTTCTCTTCTGAATGGAATGCCTACTCACAGAAGACGTATTTCTCAAACTTTGGCGATATGCCATTTGGCGACATAACCAAAGAGGTGACAAAGTCGTATATTCCTAAGAAGTTCGATATTCTTTGTGCAGGATTTCCTTGTCAGCCATTCTCTATTGCTGGCGTTTCCAAAAAGAAAAGTCTTGGACGTGAGACTGGCTTTAAGGACAAAACGCAAGGAACGCTTTTCTTTGATGTTGCTGATATTATCAGCCGCCACCGTCCCAAAGCGTTCTTCTTGGAGAATGTGAAGAATCTTACTTCGCACGATAAGGGAAATACCTTCCGTGTTATTTATGACACGCTCAAGGAATTACGATATTCTGTACATTATCTGGTGATGGACGGACAAACCTATGTACCTCAACATCGTGAGAGAATCATGATTGTTGGCTTCGACGAAGACGTCTATGGTGGAAAAGAAACGTTCACCTTCCCTGAGCAGCATGAAGCAACACGCAGCATCAAGGAAATCCTCGATCCCAACATTGACCCCAAATACACGTTAAGCGATAAGTTGTGGGCTTATCTACAGAACTATGCAGAAAAGCATCGCGCAAAAGGTAACGGTTTCGGTTATGGACTCGTTGACCTCAATGGTATTACGAGGACGCTTAGTGCTCGCTATTATAAGGATGGTTCAGAGATATTGATACCTCAAGGCAAAGGCAAGAATCCTCGTCGTCTATCTCCACGTGAATGTGCACGTCTGATGGGATATCCTGATGCGTACAGAATAGACCGTGTTTCTGATGTCCAGGCATACAGACAATGTGGAAACTCTGTAATTGTACCGTTGATTACGGCTGTTTCAGAACAAATAATTAAAACCCTTCATATAGCATAATTGTTATGAGTGAAATTCTTAACTTAGCTATCGGCAAAGTCCAGCAATCGAGAGCAGCATTATGCAAGTTCATAACTGCTAACGATACGGGCACAACAGGAGGTCACCAATTTGGCTACCATGTTTCAAAAGAAGCATGGTCAATGTTTTTGGATGAAGAGCCTATTAGGGGAAACAATATTGACATACCCATTCGTATTCATTGGCAGAACGATTTCGATACAGAAAGTCGCTTCAAATATTATGGTGTGGGAACAAGAAACGAGTATCGTATCACAAGGTTTGGCAGAGGCTTCCCATTTCTGAATGATGAGAACGTAGGCGATTTGTTGGTGTTGGCTCGTTTCGATAAGGATTATTACGAAGCTTTCATCTTACAGACAGATGAAGATATTGATGATTTCTTCTCATACTTCAATCTCTCATATGACAAAACTAACCAGATTATAGACGTTAATCAGGCGGAGCAGCCAGAACAAAGGTTGCTTACCTTGATAAACAGTTTTATTGCCAAATATGAGGACTTCCCAGATACTCGCATTATGGCAAATGGTGCAAGAACTTGTTTCAACGAAGCAAATGGTATTGTTACACGTAATATCGTATCAGCTCCTGATGATGTACTTCTTGGATGGTTGGACACTGAGTACACACTTTTCAAATACATGGAAGAGAAAGTGTATTCTGACATTACAACAAAGCCTTTCCCCAACATTGACACATTCGTTGCAATGGCAAATGAAGTTCTTAATCGCAGAAAGTCGAGAGCAGGGAAATCGTTGGAACACCATTTGGCAGACATATTCACTCATAACGAATTGATATTTGAAGAGCAGGCAGTTACAGAAGAGAATAAGAAACCAGACTTCATATTCCCCAACGGCAAATGCTATCACAATATAACATTCCCTGGCGAATTGTTGACGATGTTAGGAGCCAAAACGACATGTAAGGACAGATGGCGTCAGGTATTAAATGAGGCAGACAGGGTAGATGACAAATACCTGTTCACTCTTCAGCAAGGAATATCGTCTAACCAGTTGAAGGAAATGCAAGATTATCGTCTGCATCTTGTGGTTCCACATAAATATTTGACCAGTTTTCCAAAGGAATACAGAAGCGGCATCTGCGATTTGTCAACCTTCATTGGAATGGTGAAGGAACGACAAGAGAAAATGCCTAAACATTACATTATGTTATGAGAATATGGGTGGCTATGTCACAATAACTTTTGACCCAGTAAAAGGTCTCGAAAGCATTAGAGCATCATTGCTGGGTATCTTACTGAAATGGTGGGATACTCATAAGACAAATTGGAATGACATTGATGCAATCACTCAATGCATGATGCAAATGGTGTTATTTAAGATAAGAAGTTTGCAAGAGGCCATAAAGGGTCTTCCGTTAGTCCCAAATGGCCAAAAGCAAACGATATATCTTGATCAGTCGAACATGGCTTCTATCACGAGAGGATTGTACGAGTCGGCATTCATATATCACAATATCTTTATTTCTACAGACAACGAAGATGAAAGACAAGTTCTTATCAATATTTGGAAAATAGAAGGATACAACAATAGACATAAAGTACCTGTTCCAGATAGTATGGAAGAAGATGTTGCTCAAAATATCAATACAATAGAATCGCTCAGAAATGCAACCAAAGAGATTCTAAACAGGATGGATATTGCAGAGTCTGCACGTGCCAACATCGAGAAAATCATAAAAAGGGATAGTAGTAATATTAAGGGGTATCGATTTGTTAAGTCAGAAAACAGAATAATTGGTTTTGAACACATCGACTTTACAAATGCTCGGAGTGTTTTCGAACATGAATATATGGATGGAACGTATTCATTTTTGTCGTACCAAAGCCATCCCTCATTTTTGAGTGTACTACAATTTGGGCAACTGACAGTCAAAGAACATTTCGCCGATATGGTAAGACCATTTTTAATGGTGGCATGTTTCTGTGCCACAAAATTTGCAAATGATGCGTGCAGGGTATTGACTGACGGTGAAAGAATCAAGAAACAAGTTGAACCTAATATCTTGGCTACGATAAACTTCTTTGAAAACATATAGCATACCAATGGACCACCTAACTCCACAACAGCGCAGCAAAAACATGGCGGCGATTCACAACAAGAATACGAAGCCAGAAATGATTGTGCGACGAGGATTGTGGAAACGTGGTTTCAGGTATCGCTTGAACCACAAACGATTGCCTGGGCATCCGGACTTGGTACTAAGAAAATACAGGACTTGTATCTTTATAAATGGCTGTTTCTGGCATGGGCATCTTGTGGATTCAAGCACAATGGAGAGTTCTGCCTGTTGCAAGCTGCCATCAACAAATCATGATTTCTGGGTGGCGAAGATTAGCAGGAACAAGGAGCGGGACAAGGAGGAGCAGCGGAGGTTGGCGGAGATGGGCTGGCATTGCATCACCGTTTGGGAGTGCGAATTGAAGCCATCGAAGCGCGAAGAGACGCTGGCCTCTATCGCTTTTACTTTAAATCATATTTGGCTACAAGACCACGGAGCAAAGAGTGCTCCTTATCCCATATTGGAAGAAGAGGACATGCAGATGCCAATGGCGGCAGAGAATGAGGGGTGAGGGCTGAAGTGGTGACTCCCTCTTAAGCTGGCACTCCGTTACCTATATTAATCATAAAACTATAAATAAAATTTTTCTTGAAATGGATATATACGAAAAGGAAATCAAAGAAGTGTTCAGCCAGCTAAGGTCGGCTGGCTACAATCCTGAATTGTGTGACACACCTGTAACTTACTTCAAAGAAAACCCCGTGCAATGCGGCAATCCGAACATGGTGGGCGACGTGGTAGGCGAGGACATCCTGCTGCCGCGTAGCCTGTGGGCCTACGGCTTGACCTTCCGCATCAGGGCGACGGGCGACTCGATGAAGGGTGCCGACATCATGGACGGCGACGACCTGACCATCATGAGCGGAAGCCAATACAAGGAAGGCGACATCGTGCTGGCCAGCATTGACGGTAACTACCTGCTGAAAGCCTACTACGAGGATTCGCTGGGGCGGAAGTGGCTGCTGCCGAAGAACGAGAAATACAAGGGCATACTGCTGACGGAAGACATGGATGTGAAAATCATGGGTCGCGTGATTGAGGTGGCGAGGAAAGACCCGCACGTTTCCATGCGCGACTGCGAGAAAATTGTACGTGCCACGCTTGATGACGAGCAAGTGCCTACGCGCTTGACCGAGGAACAGCTGAAGGAGATCATCATCAAGATTGCCCCGATGGTGAAGAAGAAGCGCCAGTGGTATGCCGTGTTCCGTCCGCTGGTTGACAAGGAGTACGAGAAGCGCGGCATCTATGAGGGCTTCTGCGCGAAGGTGGCACAATGGGTGCCTGGGCACAAGAACTTGCCTACGGCATCAAGCCTGCAACGCATGGCAGTTATGTCATTTGACAAGCCCGTAAAGCTATGGGACAAGAACGATGCTCCTGTTACAGGAATAACTTTCGATTATTATCAGCATATTGCAGAGTTGATGCTTGAAAAGCTCAAGGTTTGACAAAAAAAGGAAAAAAAAGCGCAAAAAAGCGACGTAAAAACGACAAAAAAGCGACGAGAATTCTCTTTTTGGCAAAAAAGCGACGAAAAAAGCGCAAAAAAGCGACGGCGATGGAAGATTTCTTCCGTCGCCTTTTTTTTGTCCCTACCTTTGCTCTTGTTAATCGCGTCGAACGCTGGGGCGTAATCGAGGCGAACGGACGAAGAAAGGTGGCTGTAGAGTGGCACCTATCTCTTTACAGTCCGGTAGTGTTAAATTTCAAAACCAAACATTTAGAATTATGAGAATTATTGCAAAAATTATTGAGGTAGGCGCAATGAATGAGCGCACGTTCAACACACAGGATGGCACGAAGACCATCAAGTTCTGTAACGTCCACGTCCGTCAGGGACAGGACGACATCATCGCCGAGGCCACGGGCGACAAGGCCGACGAGCTGACGGAGCGACAGCTGAAAGACCCCATCACAGGACTGACGGGCTTCGCTGATCTGGAGTTCTCGAAGCGCACGTCGCAGGACGGCAGCAAGGTGTTCTCTAACATCAAGTTCCTGGGCTTCGAGGCGATGTAGTGAGGTAGTGAGAATCTGACGTTCTGACATCTGACATTCTGACATTAAGGTCGAATCCGACCGTATAATATAAATATATATTATAATATATATTTTATTATAAAGCATTTTGTAAGATTTTCGAGTCAAAAATGAGCTTAATGTCAGATGTCAGATGTCAGATGTCAGAAATGTAAAACTCTAATAATTAACGGATTAGTAAATATTATCGTAAAACGAAAAGTAAAAAAAGAGAGTGATTATGGAACCAAAGACATTTATAGTTACGGAGGGCGCATCGCCCCGTAAGGTAGTAGGAAAGAGTAAAGGTAGTGCGCAGCACTACGATGACGGCAGCTTCTCGTACACACCGTATAATGGTACTGGCGAGAGCAGCCGCACGGAAGAGGTACGCGGCAGCGACGGCAACAGCTGCACGTATCTGACCAAGGGCAAGAAGCCGTACCGCATGGTGCAGTTGAAGTGCCTCGCGGATGATCCTGCCCTGTGTCACAACTTGCAGGCACAGCTCGACGAGTTCGTAGCTGGATTCGGAAAGCCTCAGTTTGAGTCACCGAAGATGAAGAAGCCCCGCAAGGCTGTTGACATTCTCTGGGATACGCAGCAGATGAAGGTGGCACTTGTCCCGAAGGAGGGATGTGCCGTTATCGAGATGCGTATTCCGCTCGGCACCGCCGAGGATATGAAGAAACAGGCTTTTTACAACTTTCAAAATATCAATCAATGTTTTACTACCAAGAAATCAAATCTTCTCCATGCGTACCGTGCTCAAAAGAAGACTTCGAAAGAGTCATCAACGACGGGCACGTCCGCGCAATAATCGACCAGGTCAGAGCCAAGCTGGCTGTGGGCGATGAGGACGGAGCCAACGAGCGCAAACGCTCCCTGCCGATGTTCCTCTTCATGGCTGGAGGGATGAACGAGACTCCCTCCACCATGATACACAACCGGGGAACGGTGGGTGCATGGCGCAAGAAAGAGGCAACAGTCCTCAACGGCCTCGTGATGCTCGACTTTGACCACATCGCCAAGGACGTTGCCGAGGCCAGCGACATCTTCTATAAGAAGGTGCAGCCGCAGGCAGAAGGCATCGGTCTGATGCTGGCGCACGTCACCCCGAAATATGGTCTTCGCCTTGTCTGCAAGGCAGACCTGTCGGGTGACATCGCGCAGAACCAAGAAGCCATTGCAAAAACGCTGGGACTCAAGAACGACCAGGCTTGCAAGGACCCCTCTCGAACCTCGTTCGCTGTAACGAAGGATGATATACTGTTTATCAATAACGAAATCTTTGACTACGACAACCATGAATACGATAAAAAATTTGGCCCAGATTATCGGGCTGGGAATAGCACAAGTGCTGCTAATCATCATGTGTGCGCTCCTGCTGCCAGTGGAAGTGCTGCTGGAACAGCTGGCAAAACTGACCTCAAAGGTCATGAGGAAGCATCAGGAGCTGCTGGAGAACGTGAACCTTTAAACATCGAAAAGAATGAGAAAGGTGAATATTGTTTCTGCGGAGTGCCGTACTCCGAAATCCAAGAAGAATACTGGCGCCAGCAAGGAGGGCGACCTGCTGTTGGCACGCGCCATACGAGTGTTCTCGCACTGGCTGGCAGGCTTCGGTATATCTGTGACAACAACGCGGACGTACTCTACAGGGTCATTGACCATTGTGGACTTCCGGAAGCGGAACTCAAAGGCATCTGTGATGCGGCTGTCAATAAACCGATGGCACCATACGTGCCCAAGACGATTAGAACGTTCGTGGAAGCTGTATTTCAGCAGAGAGGTCTTGAAACGCCTTTCGGCAGCAAAGGGGATGCAGCCTTGGGACCTGGCGGCAAAGATGCGGCTGCGGCTGAAGTGGATTACGCGTACTGGTGGGGAAGGCTCAAACCGTTGCTCTGTGCAGGACTGGACGATGCCGTTGAAGCCCTACCAGAGGAGATTAAAATCGGCGGCGCAATGGCGGCGTGTGCCATGTTTGGTACCTATCTTACTCGCTGTTCATTCCTGCACGGTGACGGCGAACAGCGACGATTGTCCTTCCTCGTCTATATCATAGGTCTGCCCGCCAGCGGAAAGAGCTTCCTGCCTGTGCTCGACCGACTGATTATGGAACCGATGAAGGTGGCCGACGAAATGGGACGCTTGCAGGAGCAGCAGTACAAGGAGGACTTGAAGAAACGCGAGTCGTCGAGCAAGAATCAGAAGGACGCTGCCCGCGACGTACCGCACCCTGTCATCCGCTACGTGCCCAGCAGCATCTCTAACGCGATGCTCTACACGCGTCTGCGCGACGCCAAAGAGACGGTTAACGGCGAGGAGATGCACCTGCACCTCTACACCTGCGAGGCGGAACTGTCGGCAGCACTCCGTGCACAGACAGGCTCATGGGCAGGAAAGCTCGACCTGGAATGTAAATCTTTTCAGAATGAAGAGTGCGGTGTGGATTACAAAAATTCTGAATCTGCGAACGGCATCTATCAGGTGAACTGGAACCAATGTATTTCGGGTACGCCCGACGCCCTGCGTCGCAAGTTCCGACTGAACAACGCACTTGACGGTCTGACCACGCGCATTGCCATCTTCGAGATGCCCGTGAAGCGATATGTGGTGAACCAGTTGCGCACAGCGAAAGCCCGCGACTTTGACCTTGAAGGACGTCTGCGCTCGTGGGGCTACCATCTGGACAAACTGCATGGAGAGCTGATATGCCCGAAGCTCGTGGAAGAGGCTTGGGCATGGCTGGAGGAGGTTAGCCGTGAGGCAAAGGAGAACGATGACATCGTGACCGACTTCTTCGATACGCGTATCACCCTCTACTTCGTGCGCTACGGCATCGTCCACAACGTGCTGCGCGACATCCGCTATCTGGAGCACTTGCAGAATGAGGGCAAGCCACTGAAGCTGCGCATCAACAAGCAGGACATTGAGTTTGGTCGCCTGATGGCAGACTTCATCCTGATGATGCAGGTGCGCATGTTTGGAGAACAGACGTGGAACGCCTTGGAAAACGAGAAGCAGGAGTTCAAGCCCCGAGAGCGCAAGAACCGCTACGACGAGTTGTACAAGCTGCTGCCTGCGACGTTCGACATTGAAAAGCTGGCAGAGGTGTTCGGTGTCAAAAAGGGGGCAGCCTGCCAGCATTGCTCTCGACTTGAAAAGCGCAACTACATTCAGCGCATCAAGACTGGTGTGTATAAGAAAATTGTGTATTAAAGTTTAACAATTAAAAATTTTAGAATTATGAAAAAGTTACTTTTGTTCAGCTTCGACCAGCTGTTGAAGCTTATCGGGCTCCTGAAGCCCGTCGTGGAGTTAGTGAAGGAAGTCATTGACATCTTTAAGAAAGAGAAGGAGGAGGAGAAAGATGAAGAAAAATCCTAACACACCCATCAAGAATCCCACAGCGTCAGCCAAGCT
>CACXJZ010000072.1 GCA_902768105.1 uncultured Prevotellaceae bacterium | reverse complement strand
CAAAGAAAAACTTGCAGTACAAGTGTATCAAATGGCGGAGAAGGATGCCACGAAACGTGTTAACTGATTCCGAGATTATGCTGACGGATTACATCACTTTAAAGAAGTACAAGGAGAAGCTCAGACTGGTCAAGTTCTATGATGAGGAGCAAGGACGTGAGTTCTCTTTCCTTACCAACGCCTTCCATCTGTCCTCGCTTGAGGTTGCCAATCTCTACAAGAATAGGTGGCAGATTGAGCTCTTCTTCAAGTGGCTGAAGCAGCATCTGAAAATTAAGAAATTCTGGGGCAGAACAGAGAATGCCGTCAGGATTCAGATTAGTGCAGCCATCATTGCCTATTGCCTAGTTGCTATCGTGCAACATGATATGAGACTGGAGCGCTCGACCTATGAGGTCTTGCAGATCCTCAGCATCTCACTGACAGACAAAACTCCTTTGAAAGAGTTGTTTGAAAAGACTAAATTCAACGATGTCAAAGAACAATTTGGTCCCCCCATTCCGGGGCTATTTGATTAATATTTAACTCGTCCCAATTTTAACGGGACACTAATGCTTTGCAAAGTGAATTAAGAAGAATTATTAGAAATAACGATATGAAGAAAATAGGCAAAGGAAGTGAAAACAGAAAAACCGAATGAACAATGATGGAGTTATAGCAGAATAATATTCTAAAACAGCTTGTTCCTTACATGTGTTTTAGAATATTTAAATAGCATAATTGATTAGTTTAGGAGTATCTTCTGGATTTCGAAAGAAATTTGGAAGATATTTCTTTTGTTTGTACCTTTGCACCGAGCAAACTAAGACAAAAAAATGAAGAAGCAGACGATAGCTATCCATACCCCTTACGTGCGGCCCGATGCTTACGGAGCGCTGGCAGTACCTATATATAATAATGTGTCGTTCGAGTTCCAGGATGCACAGGAAATGAGCGATGCTTTTTGCAACCGCATCAAGGCACCCGACTACGCCCGCATCGCCAACCCCACGGTGACGCAGTTCGAGCAGCGAGTGAAGGCACTGACAGAGGCGGAGCACGTGACGGCGTTCAATTCGGGTATGGCTGCCATCAGCACGGCATTGCTGGCTGCCGTGGCGCAGGAAAAGAACATTGTTACCTCGCGTCACTTGTTTGGCAACACGCTGGCACTCATCAGTGGTACGCTACTGCGCCTCGGCATAAAGCCCCGGCTGCGCGACCTCACCAACTTAGAGGCTGTGGAGCAGGCCATCGACGAGCAGACGGCTTGCGTATTCCTGGAAATCGTGACGAACCCGCAGTTGGAGGTGGCCGACTTGAAGGCCATTGCCGACATCGCCCATAGGAAAGGCGTGCCCGTGATTGCCGACTCGACGGTGATTCCCTTTACGGAGACGAACCTCAAGGCACTGGGCGTGGATGTCGAGGTGGTATCAAGCACGAAATACATCTCTGGCGGCGGCACATCGCTGGGCGGTTTGATTATCGACTACGGGACGTTCCCGCAAATCAACCAACGCGTGAAGTATGACCTGCTTATCAACCTCGGCGTGTATATGACACCGCAGACGGCCTACATGCAGACGCTGGGACTGGAAACGCTCGATGTGCGCTACCAGCGACAGGCTGCCAATGCACTGTGGTTAGCAGAATCACTCCATGAGTTGCCGTCCATTGCCAGAGTCAACTACGTGGGACTGAAGGACAATCCCTACCATACGCTGGCTCAGAAGCAGTTTGGTCCGACGGCAGGCGCCATGCTCACCATCGACCTCGCGTCAAGGGAGCAGTGCTTCCATTTCCTTAATCGCCTGAAACTTATCCATCGGGCAACAAATCTCTTTGACAGCCGCACGCTGGCCATCCACCCTGCTTCCACCATCTTCGGTCTCTTCCCCGAGCGCCAGCTGGAACAGATGGACGTGCGCCAGACCACCATCCGCCTTTCCGTAGGACTGGAGGCCCCCGAGGATTTGTTCCTCGATATTCAACAAGCTCTTTTAGAAGACGATTTATAATAAAACAAAAAATATGGCACAGATAGCACATAGTCTAATTGAATTGATTGGCAACACGCCACTGGTGGAACTGACGGGTACCGAAAAGGAACTGAAGCTCAAGGCACGGGTGATTGCCAAACTGGAGTACTTGAACCCCGCACGGAGCGTGAAGGACCGTACGGCACTGGCACTCATTGAGCGGGCGGAGCGCAAGGGACTGCTCGGCTCTGGTACGATAATCATTGAGCCGACGAGCGGCAACACGGGCATCGGACTGGCATTCATCGCCGCCATCCGTGGCTACCGGCTCATACTGACCATGCCCGACGCTATGTCGGTGGAGCGTCGCACGCTGCTGAAGTCGCTGGGTGCGGAGCTGGTGCTGACGCCTGCCTACGAGGGCATGGCTGGTGCCATCCGCAAGGCGCAGGAGCTGAAGGAGGAGATAGGCAACGCCTACATTCCCCAGCAGTTTGAGAATCCCGCGAACCCGGAGGTTCACCGTCGCACGACGGCAGAGGAGATCTGGAGTGACACGGACGGTAAGGTGGATATCTTCGTGGCTGGCATCGGCACGGGCGGCACCATCACGGGTGTAGGTCAAGTGCTGAAGCAGTACAATCCGCAGGTGAAGATTGTGGGTGTGGAGCCCTACACGTCATCGGTGCTCAGCGGAGAGAAACCTGGTCCCCATAAGATTCAGGGCATCGGTGCCGGCTTCCAGCCGAAGGTGCTCGACACGACCATCTACGACGAGATTCTCCGCATCAAAGACGATGAAGCCTTTGCCGTCGGACGGCTGTTGGCCACAAAGGACGGCGTGCTGACAGGCATCTCCAGCGGTGCCGCTGCCGCCGCCGCCATCAAACTCGCCCGACGCCCGGAGAACACTGGGAAGAATATCGTGGTGCTACTGCCCGACACTGGCGAGCGCTATCTGAGCACGCAATTGTATAACTTCGAGAAAGCATGACAATGGCAGAGACAAAGAAACTAAGCATCATCGCCTTCAGCGGCGATTTCGACAAGCTGACGGCCGTGTTCACACTCGGCACGGGAGCTGCCGCCGTAGGGTACGAGGTCAATATCTTCTTCACCTTCTGGGGACTGGATGCCATCAAGCAGAAGCAGGGACGCTCGTTCACGGGCGGCAACTGGCTGACCAAGCTCTTCGGCTTCATGATGGGCGGTCTGAAGGTCACGCCCACAAGCCGCTTCAACTTCCTGGGGGCAGGCCCGAAGATTTTCCGCTACCTGATGCGCAAGAACAACGTGGCAACGCTCGAGGAACTGGTCGAGGCAGCCAAGGCACTCGGCATCAACCTCTATGCCTGCGAGATGGCCATGCACGTGCTGGGTCTGAAGAAGGAGGACTTCATTCCGGAGGTGAAGGACGTGCTCGGCGTGGCGTCATTCCTGAAGTTCAGCGAGGGAGGACAGACGCTGTTTATATAATTGATAATGGAAAATTGATAATTGATAATTATGGCAACAAAGGTATTAGACATCACGAAGGAGCACTGCCCGATGACCTTCGTCAAAACCAAAATCGAGCTTTCGAAGCTCCAGCCGGGCGACATTCTGGAAGTATTGCTCGCCGAGGGTGAGCCGCTCGACAACGTGCCCCGAAAACGTAGAAGGAACCATACACAAGGTAACTATCAAAAAATAAATTTAATTTAAATTATTATCATTATGGCAGATTCAAATCTTCAGCGTAGTGTGACTACTGCTACCGCCAAGAAGTTGGCGACAACTACCAAGACGGCCCCACAGATGGGCTCCATCACCCCGAGACTTTTGTTGAAACTCCTGCCGTGGGTGCAGGTCAGTGGCGGCACGTTCCGCGTCAACCGTACTAAGGTAGAGCTTCGCAAGAGTGAGCGCCTGCCCATCCAGTACCTGAACGGCGAACCGTCGTTCTCGGCCAAGAGCCTGAAGGCCATTCCGTTGTTCTCGGAGTTTGACGACGAGATTGTGAATCGCCTGGCACGCTCGTTCGAGACGAAGGAGGTGGAAATCGGCCAGCTGTTCGTCCAGGAGGGCAAGGACAAGCAGAAGTTCTTTATCGTGGCCAACGGTCAGGCAGAGGTCATCAGCAAGGGTCCTCACGGCGAGGAGCTGCGCATTGCCCTGTTGGGCGACGGCGAATACTTCGGTGAGGCCGACCTGCTGGACGATGCAGAATCGACAGTCTCCGTGCGTGCCATCACCCCCACCGTGTTCCTCGGACTGAAACTGAAGGAGCTGGAGAAGTTCATCAAGGAGGTGCCCGACTTCCGCGAGACGTTCAACAAGGCGGTCGATAAGCAGCTGCGCCTGAAGGCGACGGTCAACGACCACGGTGAGAAGCACATTGACCTGGTCAGCGGACACGAGGAGGACAACATCATCCCCGAGACCTACATCGACTACGAGGAGAATCCCACGGAGTACTCGCTGAACACGCTGCAGACCGTTGTTCGTGTACACACCCGCGTCAGTGACCTCTATAACAACCCCTACAACCAGCTGGAGGAACAGCTGCGCCTCTCGATCGAGAGCATCAAGGAGCGTCAGGAGTGGGAACTCATCAACAACAAGCAGTTCGGCTTGCTGGCCGCTGCCAACCCCGCCTACCGCATCACCACACGCTACGGCTCACCGACGCCCGACGACCTGGACGAACTGCTCAGCCTGGTATGGAAGGAGCCGGCATTCTTCATCGCCCATCCGCGTGCCATCGCTGCCTTCGAACGCGAGTGTACATGGCGTGGTGTGCCGCCTGTGACTACCGACCTCTTCGGTACGCGTGTAATCCTATGGCGCGGTGTACCCCTGATTCCATCGGACAAGGTGGAAGTTGAAGGCCAGTACCTGACGGGCCGCGGCGTCGGCACCACGAAGATTATCCTGGTGCGCGTCGGCGAGAAGAACCAGGGTGTCATCGGTCTGCACCAGAGCGGCATCCCCGGCGAGATTGCACCGTCATTGAGTGCCCGTCTGATGGGACTCGACAAGTTTGGCGTGGCTTCTTACCTGCTCACAAAGTACTTCTCGCTGGCAACCCTCACCGACGATGCGATTGCCGTGCTCGAGAACGTTGAGGTGGGCTATTATCATGACTATCAGCACAGAAATAAAGTAGAGAAGTAAATGATAGATATTCAGAATATTAACGGATACGGTGTAGATAGCGGTTCTCTGGCTCTGCTGAAGGAGATTGCACAGAAATACTGTCCGGAGGATTTACAGGAGGTTCGTCAGAGTGTTGTGCCTGACGAATCCCTCAACCTCACGGAGTTGGAAGCAGGATTCAATGCACTGCTGGCAGGCGGAAACGCCTATGGTGAGCTACCCTACATCGGCGACACGGATGCCCATACCTCTTCGCTGCCCAAGGACGACGGCTTCGGAATCGGCATTCCGGAAACGCAGAAGCTGCGCGACCTGCACTACGAGGAGGCGGACACGCTGAACTCAGAGCAGATCAAGCGCGACTTCCCCGTGCTCAACCAGAAGGTGAACGGCCACGACCTCGTCTGGCTCGACAACGGCGCCACGACGCAGAAGCCGAACCAGGTCATCGACAAGATCTCGGACTACTACCGTACTTATAATAGTAACATCCATCGCGGGGCGCATACCCTTGCCGCCCGTGCGACGGATGCCTACGAGGAGGCACGCGAAAAGGTGCAGCGGTTCATCAATGCCGCCACCAGCGAGGAGATCATCTTCGTGCGTGGCACCACCGAGGGCATCAACCTCGTGGCACAGGCCTACGGTCGGCAGTTCCTGACACCGGGCGACGACGTCATCGTCTCGGAACTCGACCACCACGCAAACATCGTGCCCTGGCAGCGCGTGGCTCAGGAGCGTGGCGCAACCCTTCGCGCCATCCCCACCGACCAGAATGGCGACCTCATCCTCTCGGAGTTCGAGCGTCTTATCACGCCCCGCACACGTTTCGTCTCAGTGGGCCATGTGAACAACACATTCGGCACCATCAACGACGTGCAGCGCATCATCGAGATTGCCCACTCGCACAATATCCCCGTACTGATTGATGGCGCTCAGAGTATTGCCCACACGCCTGTTGACGTGCAGGCTTTAGGTGCCGACTTCTTCGTCTTCAGCGGTCATAAGATCTACGGTCCCAACGGCATCGGAGTGGTCTATGGACGCAAGGAGCTGCTCGACAAGATGCAGCCCTGGCAGGGTGGTGGTAACATGATTAAGGACGTGACCATCGAGCGCACGGAGTACAACGTGCCACCTGCCCGCTTCGAAGCCGGTACGCCCAACGTGGCCGATGCCATCGGACTGGGTGCTGCACTCGACTACGTGTCACACATCGGCCTGCGTAACATCGAGCACCACGAACACCAGCTGACGGAGTATGCCCGCGAACAGCTTGCCCAGATTCCCGGCTTGACGCTCATTGGCAATCCCAAGAACCGCGTGTCGGTCGTGTCGTTTGTCCTCGACGGCATCCCCGTGCCCGAGGTCGGCACCCTGCTCGACAAGGAGGGCATCGCCGTACGCGCCGGTCACCACTGTGCGCAGCCCGCCCTGCGTGCCCTGGGCTACGAGATGAGCGTACGTCCCACCTTCGCACTCTACAACACCCGCGAGGACGTGGACAAGCTCGTAATTGCAGTAAAAAAAATAATAGGAAGATAGATTATGGCAAAGATCATAGTAAACGGAGAGGCGCAGGAGGTGCAGCTACCCCTCAACCTCACAGCATTAATCAAGCAGAACGACGTGCAGCAGCCCGACATGGTCAGCGTGCAGGTGAACGACGACTTTGTTGACCGCACCGAATGGGACGGTCTGCAAATCAAGGAAGGCGACGTGGTGGATTTCCTGTACTTCATGGGAGGAGGTCAGGCTTTAGTTTAGAGTTTAAAGTTGAGAGTTATGATTGATTTTACAGAAGAACAGATACAACGTTATTCGCGCCACATCCTGTTGCAGGACGTCGGTGTGGAGGGACAGGAGAAGATCATGAACGCTCGGGTGCTCGTAGTGGGCGCCGGCGGACTGGGTGCTCCCGTGTCGCTCTACCTTGCTGCGGCGGGCATCGGCACCATCGGTATCGTCGATGCCGACGTGGTCGATCTCTCCAACCTACAGCGCCAGGTCATCCACTTCACCAAGGACGTAGGCGTGCCCAAAGTAAAAAGTGCCGAGGAGAAAATCAAGGCCATCAACCCTGACGTGAAGGTGGACACCTACTTCGAGTTCCTGGATTCGTCGAACGCACTCGACATCATCAAGGAATACGACTTCATCGTCGATGGCACCGACAACTTCCCCGTGAAGTTCCTCATCAACGATGCGTGCGTGATGGCAGGCAAGCCCTTCTCGCATGGTGGCATCCTGCGTTTTAACGGCCAGACGTTTACCCATCTGCCCGGCACGGCCTGCTATCGTTGCATGTTCAAGGAGCCGCCTCCCGTGGGTGCCGTACCCACGTGCTCGCAGGCTGGCGTCCTGGGGGCTATCGCCGGTATGCTGGGCACCATTCAGGCTGCCGAGACGCTGAAGTACTTTACGGGCATCGGCGAGCTATTGACAAATCGTCTGCTCACCTTCGATGCCAAGACCATGCAGTTCCGTACCGTCGCCGTCAAGCATCGTGACTCGTGTGCCATCTGCGGCACGAACCCCACCATCGACCACTTGATTGACTACGAACAGGCTGCTTGTGACCTCAAAAACCACTAAGCGATGAAGATACCACAGATTATTATTGATGAATTGATCAGCCAGGCCCAGCAGGACGCACCCAACGAGACGTGCGGCTACCTGCTGGGTACTACCTCTGACGAGGGTGACATCGTGACCGAGAACTACTGGATGGAGAACATCGACCACTCGTCGGAGCACTTTTCCTTCGCTCCGAAGGACCAGTTTGCTGCCTTGAAATACGCGCGGGGCAAGGACTTGAAGATTCTTGCCAACTGGCACAGTCATCCGGCCTCGCCCTCACGCCCGTCGCAGGAGGACCTCCGGCTAGCTAACGACCCCACCATCCGCTATGTCATCCTCTCCCTCCACGAGGGCATTCATCTGAATTCCTTCAAGATCCTGAATGGTGAGGTTGTGGACAAAGAAGTACATTTATAAACAGAAACTGACACAAAAACTTAATCATATATGGCAAAGGACGACACTTTGTTGCGTAGCGTGGAACTGCTGTCACGATTGACAGAGCAGGAGATAAGTATGATGCCTCAGACAGACGCTCAATTGCCTTCTGTAGAACAAGTGAAGAAGATGGTGTGTCTAGTGAAAAGCATCATCTTCCCAGACTACTTTACCAAGCGACAGCCCAACGAGACCATCCGCTCCTACTATATTGGTGTTCGCATGGAGGAGCTATTGCAGATTTTGACAAAGCAGATTGCCCATGGTATGCAATTTGGCGAAGATTGCCACACCATTACTTCAAAGGAACAAGTGTATAACGAAGCAGAGCGACTAGCGCTGCTGTTTATCGATGCACTGCCAGAAATCAAACGACTGCTTTATACAGACGTACAGGCCATGTTTGACAATGACCCTGCTGCGCCAAACTATGGTGAGGTCATCTTTTGCTATCCCGTAGTGAAAACGATGACACACTACCGCATCGCCCACAAACTCCATGAGCTGCGAGTGCCCGTCATTCCGCGCATCATTACCGAACTGGCACATTCCAAGACAGGTATCGACATCCATCCAGGCGCACAGATAGGCGAATACTTTGCCATCGATCACGGCACGGGTGTCGTTATCGGTGAGACGTCCATCATCGGCAACCATGTGACGCTCTATCAGGGAGTGACGCTCGGCTCAAAGAGCTTCAAGTACGATGCACAAGGCAATATGCTTAACATACCCCGCCATCCCATCATCGAAGATTACGTCACCGTCTATTCCAATGCCAGCATCCTGGGCCGCATCACCATCGGCCATCATTCAGTAATTGGCGGCAATATCTGGGTAACTCACAATGTGGCTCCCAACTCTCGTATCCAACAGTCGAAGGCCGTGGAGTCACATTTCCAAGGAGGTTTGGGAATATGAAATAGTGCATTTTGCAGCCGATTTAAACAGAATTAAGGATGAATTTCGTATTTAATGTGAGTTCGTGACATCTTGAATCACTAGTCCCGCTAGCATGAAGCCACCACTTCAATCTCTACCAATGCACCCTTTGGCAACGTCTTGACGGCAACAGCTGAACGTGCGGGAAATGGCTCTGCAAAGAACTCGGCATAGACAGCGTTCATATCGGCAAAGTCG
Organism: uncultured Prevotellaceae bacterium; assembly: GCA_902768105.1. Lineage (GTDB taxonomy): Bacteria > Bacteroidota > Bacteroidia > Bacteroidales > Bacteroidaceae > Prevotella. The sequence continues at coordinate 1,079 of CACXJZ010000072.1, read as the reverse complement.
TTCATATCTGCCATGAAAACCGTTGTCTTTACCACATTGGCCATCGTCAGACCTGCTTCTTCCAAAACAGCCTTCAAATTGGTCAGCGACTGACGAGTTTGTTCCTTAATACCACCCTTAACAAAACTACCTGTGGATGGATCGATGGGAATTTGACCAGAGGTATAGACGAGATTTCCCACTTTGATGGCCTGACTATACGGGCCGATGGCAGCGGGTGCTGCCTTTGTATTAATGATTTCTTTCATGTTTATAATTGTTTTATCTATTTTTTCCAAGCGTTTATAACCTCACCGATATACATGGAGTGGATGCCGGCAGGGAAGTTGGCATACATCTTTTTGGGCGCATCACTTTTGAAATACTGAGGTTCAAAGGGTGCTGCATACATAATTTTGCACTCAATCACCATTGCAGCCTCGGTATAGTAAGGCGTTCCGTTGGCGGTATAAGCCGTATGAAGCCCAAGAGCCTGAGCCTTGTCGCCATCTCGTCCGCTCTTGGTGCCCATGTAGTTCAGAACCTTGCTCTGCTCAACATCGAAGGCCATCACCGTGAAATACTCTGCCTTATCCATGAACTCCTTGGTGTAGCGTTTCTCAGCAACATAGACCGTCAGGGCGGTACGTCCCCAGAGTGTCCCGATGCCACCCCAACCAATGGTCATGGCATTGCTCTTTTCCTTGTCGCCAGCTGCAAGCAACTCAGCATCGTGGAACCATTGGAAACCGTTCTCCGTGAAGTCCTCTCTCACGTTGAACTTCTTGAAACCGGACAATTGGTGCTCACCATTGTCTTCTTCCTGAGCAAATGCAGGAGTGACCGTCATCATCATAATGGCTGTCAGTGCTGTAATAATAGTACTTTTCTTGCACTTCGTGCGAAAATTCTCACGTTCGGCAGAGCAAACGAGTTTGTTCAGCGCTCTCTTAATCGAATCTTTCATATTCATGTATGCCATAACCACCTGAAATCATTAAAGTATCGGAAATTCTTGGAGCAGCGAGAGCAGAATGAAGCTTGCTTCGATTCTGCCGAGTCGCGTCAAGAATCAACTTTTGTTAATAATTGGGCACAAA
>CACXJZ010000071.1 GCA_902768105.1 uncultured Prevotellaceae bacterium | reverse complement strand
GTCGGGTGTACCATCGTTCAGAGCCTTCACGCGAACCTGGATCTTACCGCCACGGGGAATACCGCTCATCTGACCCTCTACGTCGGTCTCCTGCTCGAACTCGTAGTTAACCATCATTACTTCACGGTCCTTGTAACCGTCGATCTTCATTGAAACTGGTGTCTTTGCCATAATTCTTTTCCTTTCTTAAATTTTTAATTGTTAATACTATTTTTATTTTTATATTTTCAAATCTCTTGTCAACCGTTTTTGTTTTGATTGACGATGCAAAGGTACGACGGTTTTCGCTTCATTCCAACTTTTTTTCTCTTTTTTGTCTTCGGTTGTAGCGACAGCAAAACGAAATTGCGACAAACTCCATGCAAGGGCATGAAATCTGTCGCAAAAGGGCTGAAATTTTTAGTATAAACTGTTTTTTAGGGCTTAAAAGATTGCCAGAGCGGATCGTGGGGCAGGGGAGCCTCGGCAATGATAGTCTCTTTGGATACAGGATGCACAAACTCCACACGGCGCGACATCAGCGAGATGCTGCCATCGGGATTACTGCGGGGAGCTCCATATTTCAGATCGCCCTTGATGGGACATCCCATTGCAGCAAGCTGGCAGCGAATCTGATGGTGACGGCCTGTCATCAACTGTACCTCCAGCAAACAGTAATTGTCGGAATGACCTATTACCTTATATTTTAAGATAGCCTTCTTGGCATTCGGCTTTTCCGAAGTGTAGGCATACGACTTGTTCTGTTTCTCATTGCGCACAAGCCAATGGGTGAGCGTGCCTTCGGGCTCTTTGGGAGTGTTTTTCACGATAGCCCAGTAGGTCTTGTGTACCTCGCCCTCGGCAAACATCTTGTTCAGACGTGAGAGTGCCTTTGAGGTGCGCGCAAAGACAACGAGTCCACTGACGGGACGATCCAGGCGATGGACTACTCCCAGAAAAACGGCTCCGGGCTTGGCATACTTATTCTTGATATAGTCCTTCACAATATCAGAGAGGGGGCGATCGCCAGTCTTGTCGCCCTGCACGATCTCCCCGCTCTGTTTGTTAACGATGATAATATGGTTGTCCTCGTAAACGACTTCCATCATGTTCAATGGTCAATGATCAATGTTCAATGGTCAATGAAAACTACATGTTCATACCGCCATCGACCTGAATCACCTGTCCGCTGACGTAGCTCGACATGTCTGATGCGAGGAAGGTAGCCACATTGGCAATATCCTCTACCTGACCACCACGACGGAGCGGAATCTTGTTGATCCATTCCTTACGGATATCATCGGGCAAAGCCTGCGTCATGGCTGTATCGATGAATCCCGGAGCGATGGCGTTGGCACGAATACCCTTCGGACCCATTTCCTGACCAATACTCTTGGCAAGTGCAATCAGACCAGCCTTTGAGGCAGCGTAGTTTGCCTGTCCGGCGTTACCATGAACACCGACGACAGAAGCCATGTTGATGATAGAACCACCACGCTGGCGCATCATGATGGGCACACAGGCATGGATGAAATTGAAGGCCGACTTCAGGTTGACGGCAATCACAGCGTCCCACTGCTGCTCAGTCATGCGGAGCATCAGGCCGTCCTTCGTGATACCTGCGTTGTTCACCAGAATGTCGATTGAGCCGAACTCTTCCTTTACAGCCTTTACCACTTCCTCTGTCTGAGCAAAGTCGGCAGCATTGGAAGCATAGCTCTTGGCCTTTACGCCAACGGCTGCTATTTCCTTCTCAGTCTCCAGGTTCACCTCGAGGTCGGTGAATGCGATGTTTGCGCCCTCAGCGGCGAACTTCAGTGCGATAGCCTTTCCGATACCGCGTGCAGCACCTGTGATCAGCGCTGTCTTACCTTCTAATAATCCCATAATTGTCTTTTCTTTATTATAAATGGTTTAAAAATTGTGCTTGATGATTATCTCCTCTGGAACTTACCGAGTGCACCGTAAACGACTTTAGCCACTTGCGGCTTGGTGTCCTCCTCCTTCATTCCGTGTGCGATACGCCCATATATATAAGGTACTTCGAGGCCTTTGATACAATAGTGGGTGATATCAGCCACGAGATCCACATTGTCGATATCAAACTCGCCGTCCTCCTTACCTTCAGTATATACTTTACGGAAAAGTTCAATCTCTGCATCGTCAAAGTGCTTGCGGACTTTCTCCACCATCCAGATGTTGCGGAAGAACTCTGCACGCAGGTTACCGTTACGAACGACCGTCTCACGAATCATGCTCAGATGGGTGTAGATCAGTTCGATAATCTTGTCCTGTGGGCGGATTTTACGGGCAGCCACCTCGTCGAGTTTGTCGCTCAAGCGTTCCAACTCACCTTCGATGACGGCATAATAGATTTCTTCCTTTGATTTAAAATAGGTGTAGAGCGTACGCCGACCCTTGCCGGATTGGATGGCGATGTCATTCATCGTCGTATTCTCTAGTCCGTTTTTGGCAAACAATAGTCGCGCAACATCTACCAATTTCTGTCTTGTTTTTGATATAGACATAAATGCTTCCTCCTTGTTTATTAAAATTGCACACGGTGGTTACAGTGTGCAAAAGTAAGGTTTTTCTTTGAATTGTGCAAGAAAATAGGCAGAAAAAGTTGTAAAAAGCCATATTTCTCAAAAAAATAGCATAATTATTTGTGTATTTCGGAAAAAATGTGTACCTTTGCACCCGCTTACAAAAAATGACATCGCGGAGTGGAGCAGTTGGTAGCTCGCCAGGCTCATAACCTGGAGGTCGCACGTTCGAATCCTGCCTCCGCAACTAAAATGATTGAGAAGCCCCCTGCAGACGGGGCTTTTTTCATGTCTGGGTCTGATGGACTCGGACAAAAGTCGGAAGTACATGTCGAACCTGTTGGCGGATCCTCCGGATTTTCGCCAACAAAAAAAATGTCCATACACGAAGATCTCTTAAGCACTTCCCATTTAATAGGGTTTACGCTTCCAAGACTCCACACAGGCAAGAACTGGTATGTGGACTTCTTCGCATACGACCCCGTCTCTGATGGGATGAAGCGGAAGAAGTACATGCTCGACAGGACCAGGAGCCGTAGCGACCGCAGGAAGCTGGCCACGCTGCTCATCTCGAATCTCACGCAGAGGCTCATCAAGGGCTGGAATCCCTTCGTCAGGAATGACAGTACCAGACACCTGACGCCCTTCGCCGAGGTGCTCCAGAACTACCGGGACTATGTGTCCGCACTGGAGGTGAAGGGCACGCTGAAGGGTAAGACCGCCTATGACTACCTCAGCCGTGTCAAGTCGTTGGAGGGCTATCTCGATGAGTGTCATGTGGGTATCAGGTTCGTGTACCAGTTCGACAGGAGCTTTATCGTCGACTATCTCGACTATCTCATCCTCGATAAGGATGTGAGTGCCACGACGCGCAACAACCACCGCACATGGCTCTCCACCTTCTGCAGCTGGCTCGTGGAGCGTAAGTATATAGACCGTAATCCCTGTGAGGATATCCACATGCTTCGCGAGAAGGAAAAGAAGCGAGACGCACTGACGGCCTCTGCCCTCATGCGTATGCGCGAGTACCTAAATACCAATAACAGGCACTTCCTGCTGGCCTGCATGATGGAGTACTATACCTTCATCCGGCCTGACGAGCTGCGCCATATCAGGATAAGACACATCTCCGTCACAGACCTTGAGGTGACGGTACCGGCAGATGTGTCGAAGAACCACAGGGAACGCCGCGTGGGCCTGAACAAGAAAGTGCTCCGGCTGATGGTGGAGTTGAACATCTTCGATGCCCCCTCCCACTATTTCCTGTTCGGGGAAAACCTGAAGCCAGGCCCGGCGATGACCTACCTGAACAGTTTCCGTTATGAGTGGAAGAAGATGCGCACTGCCTTGCGCTGGCCTGACAGCTACCAGTTCTACAGCCTGAAGGACTCTGGCATTCGCGATCTGGCCAATGCCGAGGGTGTGGTGGTGGCACGCGACCAGGCCGGCCACTCCGACGTGGCAGTCACCAACCGCTACCTGAAGCAGGGAAGGGCGGTACCGGACAGTGTGAAGGATTTCGAGGGCCAGCTATAGCATCTCGTAGAAGTAGCCGGTCATGAGGCGGTCTATGCCTGAGTCGGAAACCGACACCTCTATTTTCGCGCAAAGAAACTGCTTGTTGCGGATAATATACTTTTTGCACGGATCTGGAACTGAATCGCCGATGAATTTGAATACGTACTGGTTCTTCGAGTCTATGCTTGCGTGTCCTGTGTGGAACTTTCCAATATAATCAGTTATTGACCCTGCATTCACCAATGCCAGAGAACAGTCGTTGGGAAGGTTTGACTCTCTCCTGTCGGCCAGCGAACGCATAACCCCGTAATATCGGTCTCTGTTGTCGTCGTAGAAAAAAGGTGTACAGCTCCCGGCCAGGAATACCACGGGCATGAACTCGTCCTCGCTGTCCTCTTCCACGCTCACCCCGTCCTCCAGGACATCCTGAAGTGTCGTCACCTCCTCTTCGTCGCTGGCTGAGTTCCATTCAGGCCCTTCTATACTGGGCATCATGCAAGTGTCTTCAATCTCACTCTCGTTGACCTTGACCTCTCCCATCGGTGCTGGTATGATCTTCAGTTCCGTAGTGCTGCCGTCATTGCCGTTTCCTTCCCTGACGAGTGGCGTAAAGAATCCGCAAGGGGCATATCCGATTGAACCGTTATCGTCCATTTTCCTGAAATAGAGATACCCGGCATCACCGGCAAGGAACAGTGTCGTAAGCTTCTCGGTCTCCCCCATGTTCATGGCAGCTGCTAGCACTTCACTCAGGCTGTCGTAACTTCTCAGTTCGAAGGCGTTGAAGGCCTCCTTGGGTATCTCCCTTGCTACCTTCTGTTCATCGCACGTTTCAAGTTTGTAAGCTATGTTGTCGCTGCCGATGTATGCCACTCCTTCCTCGTCATGCTCGCTGCTGAAGTCAGACTCACATTCGATCGCCACGGTACCTAATGAATCTATGCTGCCGTACGACTCAATGCGTACGGTCTTTCTTTTCTCGTCATAAAGGTAGGCCGCATTGAACAGTTTGCGGAATTCGTCCAGGAAGGTAGACACCTTCCAGTGCGGAAGAGCCCCCGAAATCTTGACAGACCTCCTGACGTTGACGATGTACAGGTCGTTCCATGGCGGGCAGTCGTATGCGTCGTATTCGACCTGATATCCGATGATGCTGAATACCTGGTGCAGGACATATATGAGGCAAGGCTGCAGAACGGGCCTTTTCATCTTGTATGTAGTGGGGGTGCCGTAGCATCGCAGGCGGTTGTACTTCTTGCCTGTCGACTCGTTTGCGACAGTGAAGAACACGTACTGCCCCCTTACGCCGCCATATCCCTGAGAGAACACGCTTGCGGGTACGCTGATGGTTGTCTTCTGGCACCATGTCTTATAGGTGCTTTCAATCTCCGGGAAGTCCATCTTGTCTATATAGAGTTCACCTGTTTTGGATTTCAAGTCTGATGCGGATCCGAGGAACTGCAGTTTGATGCCGCCTTCGCTAAAGCCAAGTACGCTGGCTGATCCCCTCAGCAGGCATTTGTTGCCTGAAAAGAGCGCACAGTCCTCGTACTTGCTGACTCGCCTGCTCACTTCGATTCGGTTCATGTTGCCGAACACCCTTGCGTTTTCCGGGATGTCAAGCGGGAATGTCACTTGATACGTATGGTTTCCCTGCTGTTTCATGAAAGGGTTTTCTATAACCAGCTTGATGCTCGTGCCCTCTGCTGGATATACTTTCTTTCCGTTGATCGTTGCGTATGTCATCATGCGTTGTTTTTAATTCTCTCGTATTCTTTGAGCGCCTTGTAGGTCTGCTCCGTGTCGCTGTATGCTTTGATGCCCAGCTCCAGCTGCCTGTTCAGACGCTCGGCCGACTCGTTCATTCCGTCAATGGCATCGCGGAGCTCCTCGTTGTCGTTGGTGACGTTGACAACAGGCGCAATGACGGTACTGCTGCCCTGTCCCAGCTGTTGAGAGACGTCCTGTGCCGTCAGGCTTCCTACGGTGTTGTTGCGCTGTGCCTGGTCGAGGAAGTTGAGGAACGGCAGCACATTGGGATTGTTCACGGCCTGATGGTTGGCCACGAACTCCCCTTCATGCACGACGCCGGCCTCTCTGCGATACCGCCTGCCTCCCGTAAAGCCTCCCTCGTAGTATCCGGCCTCCTGAGCCTGCTGCTGTTTCTTGATAGTGGCAATCTGCAGCATGCCTGCCGCAATGGCCATGGCTGCCGCTATAGGTGCCAGGACAGTACCGACAACGGGTATGGCTGCCGCTGATGAGTAGGCATTGATGGCACTGATGGCCGTCTGTGCCACGGCCTGAGCCATCTGAATGGCGGCAGCTCGCTTGGCGTATTTCGACTTGATGGCCGCTTCCTCCTTCTGCTGTTTCTCCTGCAACTTTTTGACCTTCTTCTGGTTGTTCCCTGCAGCGGCTATCTGGGCGTCATACTTCTTCTTGACCTTGGCTGTCTCGTATTCCTGCTGTGCCGAGAAATAGCTGCTGGCGGCCTGCATCACCTGGTTCACGGTGTTGTAGGCTGCCTGCATCTCCGAGGCCAGCTGTCCGCAGAATTCCGACGTGGCCTGCTGCTTGGCCATCAGGTAGGCCTCGTGGTTCTGCTGGTCCTGGTCATACAGTTCCTTCAGCTTCTCCATGAGCGTCTGATAGTTCTGTATGGTACCGACGATGGGAGTGCTGCTCTCGGTGGGAGCGGCGGCATTGCGGGCGTTGGTCAGCATGTCGCTTGCCGTGCGCTGCGTCTGCTCCGACGGTGTC
>CACXJZ010000070.1 GCA_902768105.1 uncultured Prevotellaceae bacterium | reverse complement strand
GAATTATGTGTTACTAACAATATTAATAACAATTTATGAAAAAAAGTAGGTTTCTATGCTCGTTGCTTGGACTGTTTATGTCCATGTCAACATTCGCCCAGTTCTCAGGAATCTTGGGTACTGTGATTGACGAGAACGGTGACCCGGTTATCGGTGCTACTGTTGTCGAGAAAGCGCAACCTCAGAATGCGACCATCACCAATATTGATGGTCAGTTTGCCTTAAAGGTATCTGATGGTGCGACGATTGTAGTCTCTTATGTGGGTTATCAGACCCAGGAAGCGAAAGCCAAGAATGAGATGACCATTACGTTGAAAGAGGATGCTCAGGTGCTCAACGATGTGGTGGTAATCGGCTATGGTGTTCAGAAGAAGAGTGTTGTGACAGCCGCCATCTCGAAGGTGACTGGTGATGATCTGAACCTGACACGTCCCTCACGTATTGAGGACGCCCTGAAGGGTAAAGTCTCTGGTGTTCAGATCACACAGGCTTCAGGACAGCCCGGTGCTCCCTCGAAGTTTACCATCCGTGGATCTGGTTCTGTAAATAACTCCGATCCCCTTTACATCGTCGATGGTATGGCCGTTGAGGGTGGTATCAGCTATCTGAACCCCGTGGATATCGCTTCTGTCGAGATCCTGAAGGATGCTGCCTCTGCCGCTATCTATGGTGCTCGTGCAGCGAACGGTGTGATTCTCGTCACCACGAAGAGTGGTTCTTCCGGCAAGACAACTATTAATTATGATTTCAGCTATGGTTGGCAGAATCCTTGGAAGAAGAAGGCTGTGCTGAATGCCCAGGAGTATATGACGATCATGAACGAGGCTCAGGTCAACGATGGCAACGTGCCCCGCTATTCTGCAAATGACATCGCCTCTTTCCAGGGTACTGGTACTGACTGGCAGGACGAGGTGTTCAACTACGATGCTCCCGTTATACAGCATCAGGTAAGTGTCAGCGGCGGTAACGACAAGATGAACTATTTCCTTTCACTCGGCTATTTCGACCAGGAAGGTATCGTGGGTGGTAACTACGACCGTTCTAACTATAACCGTTGGAGTCTGCGTAGCAACAGCACCTATACCGTATTCGAGGCTAATAACCGCACGTTCCTTAATAAACTGAAGGTCGGTGTGAATATTGGTTACTCACGCTCAAAGAGTTCTGGTATCTCTACCAATACTGAGTATGGTTCAATCCTGGGTTCGGCCCTGACATTCTCACCCCTGCAGCCCGTCTATCTCTCTGAGGAGGAAGGTAAGGCCCTGCTTGCTGAGCAGCCCAACGCTATTACAAAGGACGGTCGCGTGTTCTCGCTGCCTCCCACTGGCTTCCAGGAGCTCACTAACCCGGTGGCTACGCTGAATCAGCCTTCACATGGCTATAACAATGATGATAAGTTCGTGGCTTCATTCTATGCTGAGCTGGATGTGCTCCCCGGATTGAAGTTCAAGAGCAGCTATGGTGCCGACCTCGCTTTCTGGGGTTACGACGGCTATGGCATGAAGGAGTTCCGCGGTACGATGGCTCATACCGATCAGAGTTGGGTAAGCAGTTCGATGAACCGTGGCTTCCGTTGGCAGGTTGAGAATGTGCTCACCTATCAGAACACTTTCGCTGACAAGCACAACCTGACTGTTGTGCTCGGACAGTCTGCCAACCGTTACCAGTACCGTTATCTCTCAGGTAACGACTACCAGTTGCTCGACACCGACCCGCTGAAGGCTAACATCGACTATGCTATCGCAGACCGTTCAGAGGAGCGCGTAAGTGGTGGTACCGGCGGTTACGACAAGACTTCTCTTGCCTCTTACTTCGGACGTCTCGACTATAACTTTGACGAGCGCTATATGGTTCAGTTCACCCTCCGTCGTGATGGTTCTTCCGTATTCGGAACAAATAACAAATGGGCTACGTTCCCCGCTGTATCTCTTGGTTGGAACGTACTTAACGAACCTTATCTGCAGAATGCTAAACCCGCTTGGTTCGATGTGATGAAGATCCGTGCCTCTTGGGGTCAGAACGGTAATGCCTCTATTGGTAATTTCCTCTATATGTCGCTGATGGACGGTGGCGAGAACTATTACTTTGGTGGCAGCTATAACCCTGTGTCACAGGCCAATGAGGGTACAATGATCTATGGATCTTCTCCTGGCCGTGTGGCTAACCCCGACGTGAAATGGGAGACTTCTGAACAGATTGACCTCGGTATCGATCTCCGTTTCTTCAACAGCCGTCTGAGCTTCAGCTTTGACTACTTCAAGAAAAAGACCAAGGACATGCTTGCCTATATGCCTGTTCCTACTTATATCGGCCAGAGTTCACCTATGGGTAACCTCGGAAAGATGGAGAACTGGGGTTATGAGTTTGAGTTCGGTTGGAAAGACCACGTGAAGGACTTCAATTACTATATCAATGGTAACGTCTCTATTCTGAAGAACAAGATGATCGACCTTGGTAACGAGTCGGGCGAGACTGACTACGAAGGTGCTGGTGCTGGTGGTGTCGGTACTTACGTCCATGCCAAGAACGGTGATGTATGGCCTTATTTCTATGGTCTGAAGACAGACGGTATCTTCCAGAACTGGGATCAGGTGAATAGCTATAAGAATGCCGACGGTGGTCTGATCCAGCCTAATGCACAGCCTGGTGACGTACGTTTCGTTGATCTCGACGGTGACGGCTCCATCAACTCCGGTGACCGTACGAAGATCGGTAAGGGTGCTCCCGATGTAACCTTCGGTCTGACTCTTGGTGCTGACTGGAAAGGCTTCGACTTCAATGCTTCCTTCCAGGGAACTCTGGGCAACGACGTCTTTGACTTCGCCCAGCGTGGTGACGTGCCTGCCATGAACCGTCCGTCGTGGATTATGGATCGTTGGCATGGTGAGGGTACCAGCAACAAGATTCCCCGTATGACAGCCGCTAACCCCAACGGTAACTGGCAGTCGTCTGACCTCTTCATCAAGAATGGCAGCTATATGCGTCTGAAGAATATCCAGTTGGGTTATACCCTGCCTCTGAACATTACCCGTATCGCTTCTATCCAGCGTCTCCGCCTCTATGTCTCAGCCGAGAACCTGCTGACCTTCACTGGCTACGACGGCTTCGATCCTGAATTGGGTGGCGGTGATGGTGCTTCAGCAACAGCCATGGGCGTTGATAAGGGTATCTATCCGCAGTCTCGTACCATCTACATTGGTGCTAACGTTACATTCTAATTTAATATAAAAGATACAACGATTATGAAATTATATAAGACATTAGTAATGGCAGCCATGTTGGCATCAGGGATGACGCTGACATCATGCGGTGACGACTTCTTGGAGTCTCTGCCTACTGACAGACTGTCTGACGGTGGTACCGCTACCGAAGCATCTGTCAACTCCGGACTGGCCGCAGTCTATCAGATCCTGTTGTTCGACTCCTATGCCAACAACAACTATGAATCTAACTGTGTAGTTGCCGACGTTCAGTCTGATGACTGTTACAAGGGTGGTGGTGATGCTGGTGACCAGCTGCAGCTCTATAACATCTCACTCTTCCAGGCCGACGGTCTGCATACCCTTCCTGGTTCATGGAACATCTATACCTCTGGTTTCGCTCGTGCCAACTCTGTGATCAACGCTTGTGCCAGTATCGAAGACCAGACAGCCCGTGTGAAGCAGTATAATGCCGAGGCTCACTTCCTCCGTGCTTACTATGTGTATATGCTTTGGAAGTATTTTGGAAGTATTCCTTTCTTTACGGAACCTCTGACTGCTGCCACCAACTATATGGCTAAGCAGATTACGCCTGATGAGGCTTATGCCCAGATTATCAGCGATGTCAATGTGGCTGCTCAGGAAGGAGTGCTGCCCATGTTCAATAACGATGATGCTTCGGAGAATGGCAAAGGTCGCGTAAACCGTGCTGCCGCCCTGATGCTGAAGGCTCGTGCCGTGATGTATCAGAAGGATCAGACGAAGTATCAGGAGGTTGCCAACGATCTGGCTACTATCATCAACAGCGGAGAGTATGAACTCTATCCCGACTTCAATGATCTCTGGGACGATGAGCGTGAGTTCTGCCGTGAGTCTATCTTCGAGTCCAATCAGATGGGTGAGGGTAAGACCTGGTCAAGCGGTTGGCAGGGTTATGGTACCAACCTTCCTGCCTTCATCTCTCCGAATGGTTTGGCTGATCCTGATGCCATCTATCGTGACGGTTGGGGATTCTGTCCTGTACGTGTCTCTACTTATGAGATGTTCGCTGCTGGCGATACCCGTCGTGACGGCTCTATCAACGACTGGCGTGCAAAAGGTTCCTACGGTCCCCGTTTCCAGGATACCGGTCTCTTCTTCAAGAAGTATGCAGCCCGCTTTGACTATCGTAAGCCTGTAGGTGATCAGGACCTGAACTACTGTAACAACCTCCGCATCTTCCGCTATGCTGAGACACTGCTGAACTATGCCGAGCTGGTGATCATGGATGGTGTTGCCGAGCAACAGGGAGTTTCTGCTAAGGAGTGCTTCAATCAGGTGCGCCGTCGTGCTTTCGGTGACAACGACCACGACATTGCAAACCCGACAGCAAAGGACATCAAGGATGAGTATCACTATGAATTCGTTGGTGAAGGCCATCGCTACTATGACCTCGTACGTTGGGGTGATGCAGCCTCTGTGCTGACTGAGAATGAGGCAGACCACAATTCTGTCCGTACTTGGGATGAGCATAATAAGTACCTGCCTATCCCACAGGCTGAAATCGACAAGACCGCTGGTACAGAATTTGCTCTGAAACAGAACCCTGGTTATAATTAATAAATAGGTAGAATAGAAAATTGAAGCATTATGAAAAAGTTACTATATAGCACAATGATAGCTTGTCTGGCACTTGCAGGATTCGATTCCTGCAAGCCGCAGGACAGCGGTGATCACAGTCTGGGCGGTTCAGTGATTCCTCAGGAAGCCCTGTCGCTGGGTGTGTCACAGGTCGATGAGCCTAAGCAGACAACATTTACCCTCACCAACAATTCGCAGCAGTTGGATGGTGTGACCTACTACATCTCTACCAATGGTACAAAGGTTACGGCCTTCCCGATAGGTGCTTCTACGGAAATCACCGTCAAGGCCAATGGTCCTGTGGCAGCTACGCTGTATGCCTTCTCAGGCTGTGACCAGAAAATGTTCGTCTGGACGAAGGATGTGGATTGGATCAATACTGAAGTAGGTGGCGATGACAAGCAGTGGCTCGGCTATACCGAAGGTACTGACCTCCTCGCTGATTGGAATCCTGACAACAACTCCTGGTTCTCGCCCTCTGACTGGTCAGGTGGTCTTAATCCTGGCATCGATGGTGATATCCACAGCGGCTTGAGCTTCACGATTCCTGAAGGAACAGGCAGCGACCAGTGGCAGGCTCAGATCCATATCGAGCATAATGGCCCGAAGCTCAGTGCCGGCAAGACCTACGATTTCTCTATTGCCATCGAATCGTCTGCTGACATGGAGGGTGACGGTGTAACGGTTAAGCCTCAGTTGGAGGGAGATGACAATACGTTCTTCTCTGATGCACGTCATAAGATTACGAGAGGTATCAATGTAATCAGTCTGGCAGACTGTGCCGGTTTCGACGGCGTATTCAAACTCGCACTCGACTTCGCTGGCGCTCCTGTTGGTACGGAGATTACCATCAAGCGTGTGTTCCTGACAGAGCATAATGCCGCCAACGTGACTGGCGATACCTGGGCTTTTGACTATTCTTCTGACAAAAACATCCTGAAAGATCAGCCGTTTGGCAGCGATTTCCGCTTCTGGTTTGCTGACGGAGGCTGGTCACAGGTTGTTGATCCTGACTATGAGGGTGACTCGTCGGCAGAACTGACGCTGACCATGCCTGAAGGTATTGGCCCAGACCAGTGGCAGGGACAAGTACACATTCCGTTTGACAATGTGAAGCTTAGCGCCGGCAAGACCTATGATCTCTCACTCGTAGTCGTAGCCAATGGTGATGTGCCAGGTATGACTGTCAAAGCACAGAATGATGCCGATGACAATGTATTCCTGACAGCCGATCGTCATGATGTCAGCGCCAATGTGCCAACGGCTATTACGCTGGTTGATCTCCCAGGCTTCGACGGTAAGTTCCGTATGTGTCTTGACTTCGGTGGTACTGCTGCCGGTACAACCGTTAAGATCCTCGGTATGTATGTTGCAGAACACAAGTAAACTATTCAGCATACACAGCTGTGAAGCTGCTTTTTTTTATACTTAGTGTGTCTCGCCCGGCTTTTTGTCCGGGCGGGATTTATTATTTTCCAATTTATTTCGTATCTTTGCAACCAAATCGGAATAGTAATCCTAATTATTATAAGTATGAAAACTAAAAGATGTATCTTAACTTTGTTGGCTGTCTGCCTGGTGATGGCAGTGTCGGCACAATCGGACATGAACAAGTTTGTTGACCAGTTGCTCCAGAAGATGACGCTGGAAGAGAAACTGGGTCAGTTGAATCTGGCACCAGCCAGTGACGAAATCGTCACGGGTGGGAATGTCGATACCGAGGTAGGAGCCCGCATCGCCAGCGGACAGCTTGGCGGTGTGTTCAATCTGAAAGGCGTAGACAAAATCAAGGCGCTTCAGGATATTGCTGTCAAGAAGTCACGTCTGGGAATCCCCCTTATCGTAGGAATGGATGTGATTCATGGCTATGAGACCATCTTCCCCATTCCCCTTGCCTTGTCATGTTCTTGGGATTTGGCTGCCATTGAGAATATGGTGGGTGTATTCGCCTATGGTAGACATCTCGCTGGATGCCCGTTGGGGGCGTGTGGCAGAGAGTGGGGGAGAAGATCCCTTCCTTGGTAGTCAGATTGCCAAGGCTTATGTGCGTGGTTATCAGGGCGATCAGTATGATACAGACAGGGTGATGGCCTGTGTGAAGCACTATGGCCTTTATGGAGCCGTAGAAGGCGGTCGTGACTATAACACGGTGGATATGAGCCATTTGCGTATGTACAACCAGTATTTCCCACCTTACAAGGCTGCGGCTGAGGCTGGAGCAGGCTCGTTTATGTCGTCGTTCAACCTTGTGGATGGCCAGCATGCCACAGCCAATCGTTGGTTGCTTACCGATGTGCTCCGCAATCAGTGGAACTTCAACGGTTTCGTAGTGACGGATTACGGTTCGATTGGTGAGATGACGAACCACGGCTTTGGC
>CACXJZ010000069.1 GCA_902768105.1 uncultured Prevotellaceae bacterium | reverse complement strand
CAGGACTTCCCGAAGATTGACAGCGAGCGCCGCGCCTACTTCCGTGTTGATGCTCCCACCGCCAATCAGGTGATATTGGATATCTGTGGCAAGAAGTATGACATGCGTCGCGATCCTTCCGGCATCTGGTGTGCCGTGACCGATCCGCTGGTGGTTGGTTTTCACTATTACTTTATTAATATAGGTGGCGTTAATGTCATTGACCCCAACACTGAGACCTTCTTCGGTTGCAACCGAGAGGCAGGCGGCATTGAGATTCCTGAGGGCAGCGAGGGTGACTACTATCGTCCGCAGATGGGTATTCCTCACGGTCAGGTGCGTAGTATCTATTATTATGCCAACTCTACCAACGAGTGGCGCCACGCGATGGTCTATACACCCGCTGAATATGAAAAGGGTAAGAAGAAGTACCCCGTGCTCTACCTGCAGCATGGCATGGGTGAGGACGAGACTGGATGGAGCAATCAGGGACACATGCAGCATATCATGGATAATCTCATCCACAGCGGCGAAGTAGTGCCGATGATTGTGGTCATGGAGAGCGGCGATGTCAAGGCTCCCTTCCGTGGTGGCGACAACCGTCAGGGCTTCAGCGAGTACGGTGCTTCGTTCTACAAGGTCCTGCTCAACGACCTCATTCCTTACATTGACAAGAACTTCCGTACAAAGAGCGACCGTGAGCACCGCGCTATGGCTGGTCTGTCATGGGGTGGTCACCAGACGTTCGATGTTGTGCTGACCAATATGGACAAGTTCTCCTACATGGGTGCCTTCAGCGGAGCCATCTTCGGTCTGGATGTCAAGACGGCCTACGACGGAGTCTTCACCCGTCCCGATGAGTTCAACAAAAAGATGCATTACCTGTACCTGAGTTGCGGTTCGGAAGAGAACTTCGGTACTGAGGGACTGGTCAATTCTTTGCGTAATGCGGGCATCAAAGCCGACTTCTACGTCTCTCCCGGCACCCATCATGAGTGGCTTACATGGCGTCGATGCTTCCGTAATTTTGTGCCCCATCTGTTCAAATAGTGTAATAAATTCAATAATTTTCTAACGGATGTTACAAATCACAAATATTATGTTACATTTGAGAATGTGAGTGTTGTTAAATTGCTTTAACTTTGCACCGATTTATCAGCTATAAATGCGCGACGCACGAAGAAAAGCACGATAATCCGTGAAAAAAGGAATGACCTATAAATATTTAAACAACTAAATCATTATCTAAATTTTTAACTTTATGTGGAATCTTAAAAAACTACAAAAGCCATTAGTAGTACTATGCCTGCTCTGTTTGCTTCCGTTGGGGGCAATGGCTCAGAGTATTGTCAAAGGTGTAGTAAATGATGAAGCTGGTGAACCCATTATCGGTGCCACTGTTAAAGTACAGGGAACCAATGAGGGTGCTATCACCGACATGGATGGTAACTTCAGCGTGAAGGCCGGTGCCAATGCAACGCTGAATGGCAAGAGCTTCATTACAGTTGTACTGAAAGAGGACTCTCGTACACTCGATGACGTTGTCGTTGTCGGTTATGGTACGATGAAGAAGAGCGACATCTCTGGTTCTGTTGCTACTGTTAACACAGCCGAGATGATGAAGCGCGCTCCGACGAACATCGCTCAGGGACTGCAGGGTGCTGCTCCTGGTGTGATTGTTACCATGCAGGACGGTGCTCCTGATGCTAACGCTGCCGTTCGCATCCGTGGTGTCGCCACCATTAACGGTAATGCCGCTCCTCTCTATGTGGTTGACGGTGTCCAGGTCGGTACCAATGCCAACTTCCTGAACCCCTCGGACATCGAGCGTATCGAGGTCCTGAAGGATGCCTCTGCTACCGCCATTTACGGTGCTGCAGGTGCCAACGGTGTTGTCATGATTACCACCAAGCACGGTAAGGCAGGCAAGACCTCCCTCAACATCACGGCAAACTTCGGTCTGCAGACCGCTCCCGGCAACCTCGATGTCGTAAGCCTTGACGGTTATGCCCAGACCATCCGTACTGCCCGTGCCAATGACGGTGCTGATCTGTGGAACCAGATCTGGAGCACGGACTATGACGGCAAGCGCAAGTATATTGACTGGCTCGACGAGATGACACGCACAAGCTTGAAGCAGGACTACAACATTTCTGCTGCCGGTGGTAACGAAAGCACTCAGTACAGTGGTTCTGTAGGTTTCCTCCGCAATGACGGTGTGGTTGTCAATACACGCTACCAGCGTATCACGGCCCGTGCCAACATCAAGTCCCAGATCAACGACTTTATCGAGTTCGGCGCAGACGTGAGCTTCGTACACTCCGACTCTTACGGTTCAAACAACTCAGTAGGTAACTTCGGTAACCTGTCATCTTATCGTGACTACGCTTTTGCATGTCCTACGATGGACTTCGTAAGCCGTGGTGATGCTACCTATGATGGTGTTCCTGCAGGTACTTATATTTCTCCGAATGTTGTTAACCCAGACGGAACCTATGGTGAAGTACTTGGCGGTAAGGATACCAACGATGGCTTCTGGGGAACAACTCTCGGTAACATGTATGCTAAGCAAATGGAGTTGGCAGGCCGCAACCGCACCAACCGTGCATTGGCAAGTGCCTACCTCGCCATCACCCCGATTAAGGGTCTGACTTGGAAGACTTTGGTTTCTTATGACTATTCTGGCTCTTCAAGCAATAATGTTTCTGGTGCTATCTCTCGCTTCAACATCGTTGATGGCAAGTACATTGATGTTACCCAGGGTGGTAATGCCTACGTAAATCCCGGCAACAACAATGCCATGAGCTTCAGCGTTTCCAACAGCGACGGCCAGACACTGGACATCCAGAACACACTGACCTACAACTGGAAGAACGATATCCACGATTTGACCATCATGTTGGGTAATGAAGTTTCACGCTGGTATGGCCAGTGGGCTTCTGCCGGAGCACGTGATTTCTGGAGCACCCAGAACCGTAACGTCAGCCTGACCAAGGATCCTTCTACCATCAGTGCTGGTGGTGCTCTGAGCCTTGAGACCCGTGGTATTTCTTACTTCGGTCGTCTGGCTTACAGCTTCATGGGTCGTTATAACTTGACTGCTACACTGCGTCGTGACGGTAGCTCTAACTTCGGTTCTGGTAACCGTTGGGGTACCTTCCCCTCAGCAGCAGCTTCTTGGCGTATCTCTGAGGAGCCGTTCATGAAGGATGTTGATTGGATTAGCAACCTGAAGCTCCGTGTAGGTTGGGGTCAGACTGGTAACTCAGGTGGTGCTACTGACTTCGCTGTTGCAGGTCTTTCTACGACTAATGTTAAGTATTCATATTATCAGGCAGGACAGGGTATCGGTGCCAACAATGGTTTGACATTCGATACTGGTTTCTATTCTCCGCTGGTTGACACCAACCTGAAGTGGGAAACCAACGAGCAGCTGAACTTCGGTCTTGACTTCTCTCTGCTGAAGGGTGACCTGACCGTAGGTTTGGATTACTTCATTCGTACTTCTAAGGATCTGTTGCTGAACCGTCAGATTCGTCCTTCTCAGGGTAACACCGCTATCTACACCAACTACGGTGAGATTCAGAACAAGGGCTTCGAGTTCAGTCTCGCTTACAACAAGCGCCTGAATCAGGATTGGACCATCAACGCTACACTGACTGGCTCTACCTTGACGAACAAGGTTAAGGAGATGGGTGATCCTCTTTATAACACCAACTCTGACTCTTCTGGCCAGGGAACTGGCGACGGCTCTAACACGGGTGCTGTAGGTGCTGCTTCTGGTTACTACTGGGGCAACCACTCTATCTGTAAAGAAGGTGAAGCTGTAGGTTCTTACTATGGTTATCGTTGTATCGGTATCTATACTAATGAATCGCAGTTTACTGAGACAGAGACAGTTATTGGTGAGGACGGAAAAGAGAAGACTATCCTGAAGTATCCGCATGAGGGTGGTGATGCTGCCGCTAAGCTCGGTGACTACATCTTCGAGGATATAAACAACGACGGTGTCCTGGACGAGAACGATATGACCATTCTCGGCAACGGCTTCCCCACATTCAACTTCGGCTTGAACCTGGGTGCTACCTATAAGAACTTTGACTTCTCTGTATATATGTATGGTGAACTGGGTAAGGATATCTTATCTTACTCTGCTATGCGTCTGAGCAACATGTTCTCATCAGACGATGGTACTGCTCCTCGTATCCTGCAGGAGGTTGCTGACAATGCTTGGTCAGTTTCTAATCCTAATGCAGAGTTCTCCCGTCTGTCAATGAAGGATACAGGTCATAACATGCGTGTATCTGATAAGTGGGTGAAGAATGGTAACTTCCTCCGTATCGCTAACATCCAGATTGGTTACACACTGCCGAGAGAAATCGCCAAGAAGGCTTATCTGGAGTCTGCACGTGTTTATCTGGCTGTTTCTAACCTTGCGACCATTTCTCCTTACAACAAGTACGGAGATCCCGAAGTTGGACAGGGTTCTGTTCTCTACACAGGTCTTGACACTGGTCGTTATCCCATGCCACGTACTTACACCTTGGGTCTTAACGTAACTTTCTAATGGTTAAAGAGTAAGAAACAAATAAAGTAAATAAAAAAATACAAATATGAAAACAAAATATTTCATTTACGGAACAGCGTTGTGCGGCCTGCTGGGTTTAGGACTCAACTCCTGCAACAATGATGAGTTCCTTGATGTGCCTCATGGAAACATCCTTCCTGCAAATGCCATCTTTGATACTGATGAGGCTGCCATCGCAGCACTGACAGGTTGCTACGACCTGATGCTGCCGAGTAATACGACCGACTTCGCTGGAAATTCGGTACATAATGGCGACCCCTTCAAACCATACGTATTCACGACCTCTCACCCCACGATGGACTCTCAGGCTTCAGGTTGGGATAAGGCTTTCTGCCAGCAGGGTTGGAACGCTCAAACTACTGAGCTGCTCAGTGGCTGGCGTCATGCTTATGCTGCCATCTCTCGCTGTAACGAATATCTTGCAGGTATTGAGACTGCTGAGGCACTGACTCCTTCTGTCAGAACACACCTGCAGGGTGAGGCTCTTGCCCTTCGTTCTTATCAGTACCACTGGCTGGCTACAACCTTTGGACGTGTGCCCTGGCTGGAAGCTGGTGAGACATACGTAAATACTCCCACCAAGGCTCGTGTTGCAACTCATGAGGAGATGTGGGACATGATTATCGCCGACTTTACGAAGGCTGCAGAACTGCTTGACTGGGAGCCCATGAATGGTCAATATGGCCGTTGTACCAAGGGTATGGCTCTGGCTTATCTGGCTGACTCTTACATGTGGAAGGCTTATCGCACAGGTAATGATTCTTATTATGCAGATGCCAAGAAATACCTGAAACAGATCATCGACGACGGTCCCTATGTGCTGAACCGCTCTTTCTCTACGCTCTTCGACGCTGACGAGGCATGGGGCAAGGAGGCTATCTGGCAGGTTGTCCTCAACGAGGGTGACCAGTGGGGTGGCTGGGACGGCGGCAAATGGTCCGAGGCTCACGGTTGGGTAGGCTTCTACTATGGTGCACCCGCTAACGGAGCTTGGGGTACCTATGCTGTTTCATATGAGCTCTACGATTCCTATGAGGATGGTGACAAGCGTCGTGACGCTTCTCTTGTTACTGCATGTCTTCCCGAGTCTGAGCTTGATCGTATCAGCCAACTTGAAGGTCGTGACATCAAGAGCCATTGGAAGCAGACCTTCAAGCCTACTGCATGGTTGGCTAACGCTAACAATGCTCAGTACTGTGGCAAGGGTACTGTAGATTTTGATAACTACAATAATAACACTATTCTGTACGACCCGGATTGTCCTATCGGTTTCAACCCGTTCTCTCAGGAGTTCGTAAAATACAACACGTTCCATCGTGAGCCTGGTGACATCGCTCCTACGGTATATTCTACCAAGCACTGGCGTAATGGCCGCGGTACTCACTGGTCAGGTGACCAGTGGCTGCCGGATCATATCTACATGAAGCGTCTGGCTAATGTTTATCTGGACTATGCCGAGTGCTGCTTCCGCACAGGTGAGACAGCTGAGGGATGGAAGTACGTCAACCTTATCCGTAACCGTGCATTCGGTAACCTGGAGGTTGGCCACAAAGATGAGCTGACCGCTAAGTACAACAACTACTACAAGTGGTTGGGCACTTTCTATAAGGATAACGGCTTTGGCTACTACACTGTTTCTGACGAATATCCTATCCCGTTCAATGAGGCTCCTGTTACTGTGCCTGACGCAGAGCAGTACTACACTGCGTTGAAGGCTGCCAAGGGCTTCACCTCTCCTGTATGGCAGGTTGCTGTCAACGAGGAGCGCCGTAAGGAGTTCAATGCTGAGTGGAGTTTGAAGACTGATATTCAGAAGTCTGGTTATCTGGTTGACCACATGGATCACAACTATCCGAAGGGTTATGGTACAGAGACTGGTATGACACAGATTTACACATGGCGTACATACCGTGGTTTCGACTTCAACGAGGGTAAGATGGATATGCCTATCCCACAGGATGAGCTGATCAAGAACCCAGCTTGCGACCAGAATGAAGCTTATAGGTAATTGTTTCGAAGAGTAATATCATTGCTTTAGATTCATACATTTCGCTGGAAAGGGGTATTGCGTCGCAGTGCGCGATACCCCTTTATAAAATCTTTTCAATGAAGAAGAAACCAAACCATTTGTCTGCCCACTGGAAAATCTTGCTGTCGCTCCTTTTTGCGGTTGCGGTCTGGTGCTTCTGGTACTTTCTCTACCCGTTCCTGATGGTAGCAAGAGAGGGTATGCAGCTGTTCCTTTGGACGGGCGACTATTTGCTGGAGCGCCTGGCTTTGCCTGGTGGTCTGGCACAATACGTGGGTGAGTTTCTTGTTCAGTTCTTCATTAATCCCGTTAACGGCGCTATTATTTATACCCTGCTGTTCGTGCTTGTGCAGCGCCTGACAGTTGCTCTTGTGCAGCCCAAGAAACACATTGTTTATCTTCTAACTTTCCTTCCCTCCGTGGTGTTATGGGTGCTTGCCTGTAACCCTGACATCCCTATGACGCTGACGGTAGCTGTCGTCATCGTCATGGCGGTGATGGCTGTATTGCCGAAGGCCAAGAAGATGCGCACCGTTTGTGTCTTGGTGCTTACGCCGGTTGTATATTGGCTGGCGGGTCCTGCTGCCATCCTGTTGGCGCTGTGTTCGCTCCGTTGGTCGTGGTGCCAGGCCCTATTGGTTGCGGGTTGTATCGTTGTCAGTTCGTTGTTTGTGCCTTATCCGCTTCGTCAGATAGCGTGTGGCATTGACTACCACTGGGAGTCGGGCAAGGCCGGTACGCTGGAGGAGATGGAGTATGACATGATGACACGTCTTCAACAGTGGAGTGCCATCACAGCCAAGTACCAGACCCATCCTTCTGAGTCGCAAGCCGTCCGTAATGCAGTATGTATTGCCCGATTGAAACTGCGTCAGATGGATATGTATGACCTGGAGGGGAGGCTTGTTCTCTCTCATCAGGCCATGAATAGCATTGCTTCTGCATTCTTGATGAGTGAGGTTACGCTTCAATTAGACATGGTTGCTGTCTCGCAGCGTTCGGCATTCGAGGCAATGGAAGCCATTCCAAACGGCAACAAGAGTGCCCGTGCTTTGCGCCGTCTCGTAGAAACCAACCTCGTTACGGGACAGTATGAGGTGGCGTCCAAATACATTGCCATTTTGGAGCAGACTTCTTTCTATCGTGGCTGGGCACAGAAGATGAAAGACCTGATTGAGGACCCGAAGCAGATAGAAACACAACCGTTCTATCACCACTTGCAGCAAGCTTATTCTGAGACTAAGGACATCTTTTTTCAATGACTATGGGAAGAAACAATATATTATTAGCCGTCCTGTTGATACTGGCAGCATGTACCTCGCAGCCTCACGATGTGCAGCGGGTGCATGAGCAGCCCGCCATCTACCCCGACTATGTCGGAGTCACAGTTCCCATAGGCATTGCACCCCTGAACTTCTCGATGGCAGACGATGCCTATACAACCATCGACGTCACCATCAAATCACCATCAAATGGTCACTCATCCCTCACCGCAAACGGAACGTTCGCAGACTTTGACATCAACGAGTGGCACCAACTGTTGGAAGAGAACAAGGGTGGCAGTCTTACCGTTACTGTCTGTGCTGAAAAGGATGGTCAGTGGCTACAGTTCGACGACTTCACCATCAACGTCAGCCCGTACGCAATGGAAGAGTGGGGCATCACCTATCGCCGCATTCCTCCCAGCTACGTGATATACAGTAAGATGGGACTCTACCAGCGTGACCTCAGCAACTTCAACGAGACAGCATTGCTGGAGAATACGCAGGTTTCAGGACAGTGTATCAACTGCCATTATGCCAACCGCACCAATCCTGACCAGTACGTGTTCCACGTACGTGGCGAACATGGGGCGACGGCGATATATAGGGAGCAAGGGGCGGGGTGCAAGGAGCAAGCTCTAGAATTACTGCAGGCGCGTAACGACTCCTTGGGCGGTTCGATGGTCTATCCCTACTGGCACCCGGGCGGCCGCTATTGCGCTTTCTCCACCAACAAGACCTCGC
>CACXJZ010000068.1 GCA_902768105.1 uncultured Prevotellaceae bacterium | reverse complement strand
CGACGGTTACTTCACAGGAGAGAACATGGGCTTCACACAGGACGACAAGCTCTGTGTCTGCGTGCCCCTGTTCCACTGCTTCGGTGTGGTGCTGGCCACAATGAACTGCCTTACACACGGCTGTACCGAGGTGATGGTTGAGAAGTTTGACCCGCTGGTGGTGCTGGCCTCTATCCATAAGGAACGCTGCACGGCGGTCTATGGTGTGCCCACCATGTTCATTGCCGAGCTGAACCACCCCATGTTCTCCATGTTCGACCTGACCTGTCTGCGCACAGGTATCATGGCAGGAAGCCTCTGTCCTATTGAGCTGATGAAGCAGGTAAGCGAAAAAATGTATATGACCATCACCAGCGTCTATGGACTCACGGAGAGCTCACCAGGCATGACACAGACCTGCCTGAACGACACCTTTGAACAGCGCTGTACCACTGTGGGACGTGACTTCCCCTTTGTGGAGGTGAAGGTGCTTGACCCTGAAACGGGCGAGGAGTGTCCTGTTGGTGTGCAGGGTGAGATGTGCTGCAGGGGCTTCAACGTCATGAAGGGCTACTACAAGAACCCCGAGGCCACAGCAGAGGTCATTGACAAAAACGGATTCCTGCACTCTGGAGACCTGGGTGTGAAGGACAAGGAGGGCTTCTACAAGATTACTGGCCGCATCAAGGACATGATTATACGTGGTGGTGAGAACATCTACCCACGCGAGATTGAGGAGTTCCTCTACCACATGCCTGGCATACGCGACGTGCAGGTGGCTGCTGTCCCCTCCAAGAAATATGGTGAAGCCGTGGGTGCCTTCATCATCCTGGAGGAGGGTGTCAAGATGACTGCTGAGGACGTGCAGCTGTTCTGTCGTGGCAAGATTGCCCGCTACAAGATTCCCAAGTATGTGTTCTTCATTGACCAGTTCCCACTCACTGGCTCTGGCAAGATCCAGAAGTTCAAGTTGAAGGAAATGAGCCTCAAGCTCTGCGAGCAACTGGGCATTGAGGTTATCTAAAGATAAAGCCTCACAAGGAATCAACCCTTGTGAGGCTTTATCTTTATTTATCAAATCGCAGTAAGCCGCTTGAGATGGCAGAACAACAGCTTTCCGTCACCGTCGCGCAAATGCATGCCGTTACCCTGACAATAGCGGAAATATTTGCAGTCAGCACAATCACCGCTACGCATCCACTCGCGGTGGCGATAGGCTGCATAGCGGTTCTCCCAAACATTCATAAAATCGTCTTCGTAGATGTTGCCCTGATGATAGTCGGAACGGATACTGGCACAGGCGGCAATGGAGCCGTCGGCCATGACGGAACCCACGGTAATGCCTGCCTGACAGGAGAAGAAACGGTGACGCACCTCACCCTCGTAGTTACCCAGGAAGCCCTCACAACCATAGTCTGCACGGATACGGCCTTCCTTACGGGTGGCCTTGATGAAGTCGAAGAGCCCGCGGAACTCGTCGTTTGTCAGACGCATCTCAGGGTCATGGGCCGCCCTACCCACAGGAAACACGGAAAACAGGCGCCAGCGTCTGACGCCCTTACTAATGAGGAATTCTTTAATATCGTTGAGTTTGGAGTAGTTTCGGTGATTGACGCAGGTGACGATGTCAAACACAAAGCCCTCGGTCTTTACCAACATGTCGATAGCCTGACTCACCATCTGGAAACTGCGTTCATTGCCGCGCATCCAGTTGTGGTCTTCCTCCAGCCCGTCCATGCTGATAGCCATAGAACCGATGCCAGCTTTCAATAGTTTCTCAAAGCGTTGAGGTGTCAGGTGCAGACCGTTGGTCACCATGCCCCAAGGAAAGCCCCGTCGGAAGATCTCGGCCCCACATTCCTCGATGTCCTGACGCATCAGCGGCTCACCGCCGGAAATAATCACAAACACCTTGTGGGGGTCGGTCTTAGCGGCTATGCTGTCGAGCACCCGCAAAAAGTCCTCCTTGGGCATGTCCTTTGATGCCGGCTGCATCTTACAGTCGCTGCCACAATGGCGGCATTTCAGGTCACAGCGCAGCGTACACTCCCAAAACAACTGGCGCAAGGGATGTTCCTGACGAAGCAGGGATTCTTTACGTTGCCAGAGCTCAAGAGCGAGTTTCTTGCGCAGGGTCAGTGGTGTGGCTTTCATTGCTCTTTCTTCTTCAGGCGGATAGTGCCCGTCATTTCATATTTTCCTTCATCCCATGTGCTGTTGCCTGGCTCGATCTGCTTTGCTTCAAGCTGATTCAACAACAAGGTATCACTCTGGAACTCACCGCCATTCTCCTCACCGTCGATGTCTTCCAGAATCAGTTTCTGATTGTGCTGATAGTAATCACGCAGATTGTCTATCATGAATTGTCCATTGGCATCGGTCATGGTGGAGTCAAGGGGGAAATAGATGGAGCCTCTTTCATCAGAATATTCTTCTTTCATCGATGCTTTGATGTTCTTAATAGGGTTGCCATCCTCGTCGGTTACTATACCTTTAACACAATACCTGACGGTGGGAACACCATACTCTGCAATAGCTCCATACATTGGAATAACTCCATACTCGTCCATTGGATCCTCAACAGAACAGCCATAACCCAGCAACGTGAGCAACGAGCTCAACACAACATTGTACCAACGATAAAATCTAACTTTCATATCATATTATATTTTAAAACATTAATCATTCAAATTCAGTCGCAAGCCCAGCTGGAGGTTGAAGTTCAGAGGCTTGTCCTTAAAGAAGTTCTGCACCTTACTGCCGTTGTCGAAGTAGTACTTCAGTCCAGGCTCAGCATAGAAACCAAGCTGTGGAATCACGTCATACTGTATGCCCAGGGCGCCACCCACCGACCACTGCATGCGGTCCTTGTCCATCTCCAGTGTCACACCGTTTGTCTGCAGCTTCGTCCATACGTTCCAGTCGGCCTGCCCTCCGGCGGAGGCATAGACCTTCAGTCCCTTGTATGTCCATAGTCGGTAGTTGAGGTTAAGCGGTATGCCAAGGTAATAAAGGGTCTGTTCCTTCTGAATCTGCTGACTCGGCATGATGTAAGTAAAGTCTGACTGTAGTCTCGTGAACACGATGCCTGACGAAACGGACAGCCTGTCGGTGAGCGGATAAGCCACAGTCAGACCAAAAGAGATGGGCTGGTAGTGCTTCTGCCGCTCCTCGTAGCCTGCTAGATAAATGACCTCGTTGGCTCTTGTAGCGTTACGGAACCTGTCGGCCAACTGTGGACTCATGATAACACCATTGCTGCCTGTCTGCGTGCCAAAGCCGTTCATAGCATAGAGGCTGATGCTGGCAGACTTTCTTCTTTTCACGGGTGACAGTCGGGCTATTTGTTCGTCGAGCTGACGGACGACGGTCTGAGGTGTGCTCTCCGTAGCGGGTTGAGTCGTCGGAGTTTCCTCTGTCACTTGTGGTTCATCTTCCGTGACAGTCGAAGCAGTTCGCTCCTCTGTTGTCAAATCCGTTTCGCTCCTTTCTATCGGCTTCGCCGTTTTCTGTTCAGCTATCTCCACTCTGGTTGTTTCCTCCGTTACGGCCTCCGTGGGCGTGACGGGTTGCGGAGTTTCCGTCTTTGCTGTCTGCGGCAACACTTGTCGGGAGATTTCCTCCTGAGGCCACCACCAATACATGCCCGTTGCCAGCAATGCAAGCATGGATGCCGCCACAGCCCATCGTCGCAAGGTCATGAAACGGGCTTTCTGCGGAGCCACAGACTTCGGGAGGGCAGCCTCGATGTCAGCCCACAGATCCTCTGGCGCAGCCACTTCGTGGTCGGCCAGTTTATCGTGCAGTTGCTTTATCCACTTGTCCTGTTTCATGTCTTATGTTTGTTTTGATAATCCTTAATCATTTTTCCCAGTTTTCGCTTCGCCCGGAGGAATATGGAAGCGGAAGACACTTCCTTCATTCCGAGTAGTTGGGCGATTTCCCTGTGGGAGCGTTGCTCGAAGACGAAGAGGTTGAGCACCATTCGGTAGTTGGCCGGCAGTCGTCCTATCATCTCCGTAAGCACCTCTGGCGGAATGTCCTCCATGTCCGGCAGCTCTTCGTCTGCCATGTCGGGAATGGTATCAGCAAAAGTGACGCTCTGACGTTCTCGCAGATGGTCTATGGCCTCGTTGACCACGACTCTCGACACCCAGTTCTTCAGCGACCCCTCGCCGCGATAATTGAATTTGGCAATTCCCATCAGTATCTTTACGAAACTGTCCTGCAGCACATCGCCATAGCATATCCTGAATAACGGTCGTAAAGTCGGCGCATAGCCGCCTGTTCCCCGTTGTGTATCGCTTCCAATAACTGCTGTTCAGTCTCCACTGATTATTCAATCGTTTTTCCGAGAACCTATGAATGTAAGTTTCATCTCGGGATTCAGTTCCCTGACAGTTTCGTTTCCTATCTCGTCAATAATTACAATCTGCTTAACTACCAAGCCTATCGACAGCGTCTGCGAAGTGAAGTCCAGCGAAACGGTGCTCTCAGAAGGAACATAGACTAGCACCAGCACAAAGCTGTGACCTGTTTTATCTTTTATCTGGAGCCGATGTTGTGCGTAAGTCTCGCCATTCAAGTAGTAAATCATACTTTCTGAATAACCTATGCGTTGGACTTCTATAAATCCACCAGAAACTAACTCAATGGATAGTTCAGAAATATCAGTATCCGGAAACAACAATTGGACAACCGACTCGGACGGAAACCCGAATGGACCAAAAGTCAGCATATCACAATTTTTTACTCCACTAGGCTCGAGATATACACTTGATGAGCCATCATCAACCTTTTCACCATTAATCCACCATGCACCAGAATACTTTCCTGCTAATGCGTCATACGCTGCACCCATATCGAACGCAAATTGTAAATTTTTTATTTCATCGTCATATTCTTTCGAGCACGAAAAGGATGACAGCAAAGTGATGCATAAGCAAACGTATATCAATCGTCTATTCATATCATGTATTATTATTATTGTTTCTTTATTATTATAACGGCAAAATTCGAAAATCTTGCACTTTTTATTTAAAAAACATCTTATCCTAAGAAGTTATTATGCGAAAATAACATGGTTTTTAGTGCAATGTTTTTGGACTGTTCCGTTCTATCTAATAGAAAGAGGTTTTACTTATTTTGAAAAAAATGAATATGAAGAAGTATTTGTTAAGCATTATTCGTAGTTTGCCCATTGTAGTAATTGGGCTGTGCAGTTGCAGCAGTAGTGATGAAGATAATTGGGGTTACGTTCCTGATATTCCTATTGAGCTTTTGAACCAGACAACAACGGAGTTTACAGGTGATGAATGGTACAGGGCCAATGTTGGGAAATCAGAACGGGAATATAAAGAAAACGGTGAGCTAAAGATGGAACGTGATTGTCAGGGGGCGATTACATATATCTGGTTTGGTGATACACCTGCTGAAGAACGTCCGAAAACCGTTGCTGAGTTCTACGAAAAATTCTATGGCAAGGGTGTGGCAGACTACTTCAAATGCACCCAACATATAGAGTGGATGACGGATATGCATGAGTATTACCAACAGTACTATAAAGGTATAAAGGTAATGACAGAAGCCAAATGTATCGGTTTTCGCGACGGGTTAATGTTGTTTGCTTCTTGCGACTATCTTCCCGTCAAGGACTTCAATGTTGTGCCAAAGTTTAGCAAACTAGTTGCCATAGAGATATTCAAATCGTTTATGAAGCTTGATGCCTATGATGAGATTAGTTGTGAATTGCAGATTGCACGTGTTCCTGTAGGAGATTCGTTCGGTCCACGCCTTGCCTATGAAGTAAAAAGGCGCTCACAAGGATTACTCATAGATGCGAATTCCGGAAGGGTATTGTATAAGACATACTATGATTACATGTTTTTGTAGTTTTATATGCCATGAAACAAAGGGTTCATGTTTCATCTTATGAAAAGGTACGATTCATGGCGTGAAACTCACCTTTTCATGCCATGAAACTTTACTCGCCGAGTAAGCTGCCTTTACATACCGAGTAAAGGGTCGAAAGTCGGTATGTAAAGGGGCATAAGTCGGTATGTTTCTCCTTGACAACGGCAAAGGCTCTGATTTCCCGAAATGAGGACGTTTCGCCAAAAGAGGTAACACCTCACGTAAAACCCCTGAAACATCGAAGTACAGGGCATTACAAGCATATGAGATGTTGGTATAACACCTCACATACACCCCCCATACACTTACCATATGAGGCCATATAAAGGAATGTGGGGTGCATCAAGTAAGTTTCTTCCAAATCCACAAAACAGTGACTGCACCTAACACACAGAAGACGAAGTTGGTAAAGTATCCCTTGCCCAATAGTTCAATGTTAAACAAGTGACTGATGAATGTACCTACATAGCTACCAACGATGCCTATTATGAGGTTCATACAACATCCCTTGCCTTCACCGCTCATAATGCGGTTGGCCACGTAGCCAATCAATATACCTGTTATTATCGGCCAAGCCGTAAAATCTGCAATATGTTCTAACATCTTCGTAAATTTGTTGTTCTTATCAGGGGCAAACAATGACAATTGCTTTGATAGCTCCTCATGCCCCCATGGCATTGGCAACGTATTTGTTCGGCTGTTTCAACTGCCTTGCAATCCGTTCAATCATATAGCAGACATAATACAAATCATCTGTATTAACCACTTCTTCTGGGAAATAGACATTAGTCATGCTATTGTTGTTTCGTTCATTGGATGCAAAGGTAATACATTTTGGGGAGAAAAACAAATTTTTAGTTACCTCTCACTACCAAAGATTTCTGCCAGTCGTTCGTCCAGCAGATTGTCTCGCAGGTCGATATCAATAATCCTGCCCTCACCATCCAAGAGGATATTGGCGGGAATGGCTCTGATCTCATACGTCTTGGCAGCGATGCTATTCCATGCGGCAAGGTCGCTCAGGTGAATCCAAGGCATCTTCAACTGGTCAATGGCTTGGAGCCAGGCATCCTTTTTGGCATCAAATGATATGCCGATGATGTCGAGTCCCTTGTCATGATACTTCTCGTAGCACGCCACCACATTAGGCATCTCAGCACGGCAGGGACCGCACCACGAGGCCCAGAAGTCGATGAGCACATAGCGTCCCTTGCCACACCATTCACTCAGCCTGTGCGGTTTTCCGTCGATGTCGTTCATCGTCAGGTCAATAAATGTCTTGCCTATGGAGCGTGGCGACTGTCCGGAGAGGAAGGCTAACCGCCACTTAGCTTCCTGCATATCGGGAAGGTCGGCATAGGGAGCGCCCTCGTAGAAGATGCGCTGCAGGTCGCCGACAGGCAGTCCGTCGGCCATCATGGGAACGAAATACAGGGGCAGCATCGAGTCAAGGTTGTCCATCACCGCCCTGCGCATAAGCTTCATGGCTTCGACTTTCGGGTCAACGCCCTCTGTGGGTTGCATCGTCATGCAGGCAATGAATCCCTTTACCGTACTGTTCATTGCCTCCGTAGCCTTCGAGCCTTTCACCGTTCCCGTCGTCAGGTCAATCTCGGTAAGCGTCGTGTCTGCCATGATGGCAACAAGACCCTCCATGTCTTGTTCCCTACGCGAAGCATCGGAGACCATGACCAACATATACTGGCCCCGAGGCAGTTCGACCTCGTATTTCCATTTTCCTGCCGTAACGGCTGTGCTGTCTATAATTTCGCTGGAGTTCAGATCCTTGATAAAATAGACAGTCTTTGCGTCTGCCTGCGCAGTACCATGCAGCCTGACCTTCGTCTGCGCCTGTCCTGCCATTGCCATGATAACAAGCAGCAGGGTGATAATAGTTTTCTTGTTCATAATTAGAAAATTCATTTACTTCTTCATCTCAATGCGGAACGTAGTGCCACGGCCAAGCTCTGACTGTTTGACGAAGATGCGGCCTTTGTGATACTCCTCGACAATGCGGCGGGCAAGCGAGAGGCCAAGGCCCCAGCCGCGCTTCTTGGTGGTAAAACCTGGCGTGAAGACGCTCTTGAGGTCTTTCTTCTTGATGCCCTTACCCGTGTCCTGAACCTCAATAACGACTTGGTCACCCTCATCCATCAGCGTCAGGGTGATAGTGCCTGCACCCTCCATCGCATCAACAGCATTCTTACAGAGGTTCTCAATAACCCACTCAAAGAGGGAGGCATTCATGCGGACAATCACCTCATGGTCAGGGAATTGGCGAATCATCTGTACCTTACTGGAAGTGCGACGATCCATGTAGGCAATGACATGCTCCAGCACCTCGTTCATGGAGGACTCAACAGGCTCTGGCAGAGAACCTATCTTGGAGAAACGCTCAGCTATACGCTCCAGACGCTTCACATCCTGTGACATCTCTGGTATCATCTCATCCTCAGGATAAGTCTCTTTCAGCATCTCCGTCCAAGCCATCAGGCTGGAGATGGGCGTACCCAACTGGTGGGCAGTCTCCTTTGACAAGCCTACCCAGACCTTGTTCTGCTCAGCACGCTTTGAGGAGAGGAGGGCAAAGATGGCCACCACCACAAAGATGAGCACAATGCCCAACTGCACATAGGGCCAGGCTGACAGGCGCTTCAGCATGACTGACTCATCGTAGCAGACTGTCTGGTAGTCAGCAGAGTCACCAAAGGCAATGCGGATGCTGTTGCCTGCACGAAGCATACGCTGGCCAAAGTCTGAGAGATAAGCAGCAGAGTCCTTGGGGGGAAGGTCAATGTTACGGAAGTCTGTCACCTCACCATCGGCAGAGAGCACAACAACAGGAATGGTACTATTGCCCTGTAACACACTGAGTACCAATGAGAGATCAGCATCTGGCTCTGCCTCATTCAGGGCATGCAACGCCTCTGCCCACACTTCCATCTTGTTGCGTTCCTCGCGTGAGAGGTCCTGCACCAGGAAATGTGAAATCAAGAGAGAAGCCACAGCTATGACAACTGCAGCCACCACAAGCAGAATCTTGACTTGACGTATCCGATCAGTCCATTGCATACGTAATAATAACGCAAAAGACTGCGTTTTATTACCCGAAGAAGAAATAACTGAAGAATACTGCTGCTATCATGCCTGCTACATCAGCCATCAGGCCACAGGCAACACTGTAACGGTACTTCTTGATGCCCACACTGCCGAAGTAGATGGCAAGGATATAGAACGTGGTGTCTGTGGAGCCTTGCAGCACACTGGCCAGATGACCCACAAACGAGTCTGGACCAAACGACTCAAAGCACTCCAGCATCATGCCACGCGCTCCTGCACCATTCAGGGGTTTCATCAGGGCAACAGGTACAGCTCCAACAAAATCACTGTTCAGGCCACACCACTCCACGCACCATGTCAGACCATCCTGAACCATCTGCAAAGCTCCAGAAGCACGGAACACTCCAACAGCTGCAAGAATGGCTACACAATACGGAATGAGGCTGACTGCCACATGGAAACCGCCCTTAGCTCCCTCGATGAAGGAATTATAGACGTTCAGTTTCTTATGCACGCCTGAATATATGAAAAGCAGTATAGTGCCCAAAATGAGGCAAGCTGTCAGCAGACGACAGAAATGCTGCATCTGCTCGCTGCTCATGCCTGAGATAGCGGTAAACAGGGCTGCCACCAAGATGGCAATGCTACCAAGCATGATTAGGATATTCTTCTGGAACAGGTTGATACGCTGATACAAGGAAACGGTAAAGAGTCCAATCAATGAAGAGCACATCGTTGTCAGCAGCAGGGGAATGAACACATCGGCAGGGTCAGCAGCACCAAACTTTGAACGGTAAGCCATGATACTGACGGGAATAATGGTCAAGCCACTGGTATTCAACACCAAAAACATAATCATGGAGTTCGAGGCTGTGTCCTTCTTCTCGTTGATGCTCTGCAACTCCTGCATGGCCTTCAGACCCACAGGCGTAGCAGCATTGTCGAGTCCCAGCATGTTGGCAGAGATATTCATGAAGATACTACCCAGCGCAGGATGGTTCTTAGGTATCTCGGGAAAGAGCTTGGTCAGCACTGGACTCAGGAAACGCGCCAGCTTATCTACCAGTCCACTGTCCTCGCCTATCTTCAGGATACCCATCCAGAGCGTCAGTGTACCAGTCAGGCCAAGAGTCATCTCAAAGGCTGTGTTCGACATCTTGAAGGTGGAGTCCATCATCTCTGGCAAGGCGTCATAGTCCTGCAGAAACACCAATTTGATGATGCCAACAATGACACCAATCGTAAACAGCGCAATCCAGATATAGTTCAGTGCCATAAGTTAGAAATGTCTTTTTCTGTTAATACCTTGGCGTTCAAAAGCCCGTTTCTCAAACGGCAGATCATCAACGTCCTCTGCCTTGATAATCACTTTCATACCCACAAAGGCATAGTTCTTACGTAAGTCAATAATATCCTCATCCAACAGACGGATACAGCCCTCACTGGCACGACCAGGCACACTCTCACGATTATTAGTGCTGCCATGAATGCCAATCCCTCGACTGCCTGGTGTCACCAGACGAAGGAAATAGTTGCCATATGCCAAGATATTACCACGACCATCACCAAAGTCATGCTTCCACTTCGAGGCATCAGCTATTTCAGAAATCTTAAACGGATTCTTAAAGGTGCAATGAGGAGTCTTCATGTCTCCCTTGCGATGCTTCTGCCCCTTTTTCAACGAAAAACAGGCATCATAACGTGCCACAAGTACCGTATCCTTGCACTGAGCCTCATAGACATAGAGGTAATAGTCCTTCTTTGACATCAGGATAAAACAGTTCTTTTTCTTCTTGACCAAGTCTGGACGGCTAATGCGCACATCTCCCTCGGTGCGGATGGCTATTTTCCCATGGTCGTTCACCTCATATTCACGCACTTGCCCTGCCATAGCCACAGGCAACAGCAACAGGAAAAGTATATAAATGATGGTCCTTTTACGCATATTTGTCTTTATTTCGGCACAAAGGTACAAAATATTTCTTAATTCTTAATTCTTAATTCTCAATAAATTTGTATATTTGCAGCCAATTAAACCCATTAAACAATGAAAAAGATCAAAACATTATCCGTTGTTATCGTCATCATGGCCATAACATCCACATTTGTAGCATGCAGTAACTCAATGTTAGGAACAGTATTCAGCGGTGGAACAATTGCCAACGCCTTTACCAGTGTCATTGGACTCGACAAGGTTACTGCCAAGGGACTTATCGGCACCTGGAACTATAATGGACCTGGCATTGCCTTTACCAGTAAGAACCTGTTGGCCAAGGCCGGCGGAGAGATGGCTGCCACAAGGATAGAAAGTGAAATCAAGCCTTACTATGACAAATTAGGAATCTCAGTCACAAACACTTATGCTGTCTTTGACGAGAACAATCAATATACCGTTTGTGTTGGAGGAAAGAAATTCAGCGGCACCTATACTTTCGACGAGGAAGAAGCAAAAATCACAATGAAGGCACTCATCTTCAACATCAATTGCTACGCCAAGCGCGAATATGGAGGCATTGCACTGCTCTTTGAGTCAAAGAAATTACTCACCGTTCTGCAAACACTTGCAACCTTCAGCAGCGATGAGACCTATAAGAAATTTGCAGAACTCAGCAAGAACTACGAGGGTATCCGCATTGGCTTCGACATGAAGAAACAATAATCTTACCCTATCGCACCACACAAAAAGAAGCCCTGCTATCGCTGTGATAACAGGGCTTCGCACTTTATAAAGGAGGCGGCTTCCTACTCTCCCGCATTGCATTGCAGT
>CACXJZ010000067.1 GCA_902768105.1 uncultured Prevotellaceae bacterium | reverse complement strand
ACACGTTTCCTTCGGTGAGACTAACTCCTATCGCGGACGTTTCCTGCCCTACTACGGCATCAACACCGACTGCGAGTGGATTATCACTCCGAGCTATAGTGACCGTCTGACCGACAAGTATTCGCTGGCCAATTACGACACACAGCCAGGCAATGGCCAGATGAGTGAGGAAAAAAACGCATACGCAAAGTTCTATGAGGGCATTGAGCGTGCAAACCTCGCCATCCAGGGACTGCGTAAGTACGGCGACATTGAGAACAAGCCGGAAATGGCACAGCTGCTGGGTGAGGCACTCACGCTGCGCGCTGTCATATACAACGACCTCATCAAGGCATGGGGTGACGTGCCGGCACGCTTTGAGCCGAACACAGCAGAGAACCTCTATCTGCCGCGTACCAACAAGGACGTTATCTACAAGCAGCTGCTGGCTGACCTGAAAGAGGCTGAGGACTACTGCTACTGGCCCAACCAGAACGCCATTACCAAGACAACAGAGCGCGTCAGCAAGGCATTCGTCAAAGGTCTGCGTGCACGTCTCGCCCTGTATGCCGGTGGCTATGCACTGCGTGGCGACGGATACCGCCTGGCTCCTGAGAAGATGTACCAGATTGCCAAGGAAGAGTGTCTCGACATCATCAACAGCGGCTACAACACGCTGGGTTCATTCAAGGAGAACTTCACTAAGCTGTGTCAGGACAATGTGGCTGCCGGCGGTGAAAGCATCTGGGAGATTCCCTTCTCTGACGGTCGTGGACGTGTGGTTTACACCTGGGGTGTGCGCCACCAGACGGAAGACCAATATACCTACCAGCCACGTGGTGGTGTGAATGGTCCGCTTCCTACGCTGTTCTATGACTTTGACGTGGATGACATCCGCCGCGACATCACCATCGTGCCCTATCGCTGGGGTGCCAAGACTGACAAGATTGAGGATGCAACAGCTCCCAACGGAAAGGTGGTTTCACGCGTTCCGCAGGTAATGAGCAACCCCGTGGCCATGTACTTCGGCAAGCTACGCTATGAGTGGATGGACCGTTACGTGACCTCTACCAACGACGACGGTGTGAACTGGCAATACATGCGTCTGGCTGACATCTACATGATGGCTGCAGAGGCTATCAACGAACTGGAAGGTCCTGCCGCTGCATGGCCCTACATGAAGCCACTGCTCGACCGTGCCCTGCCCGCTGCCAAGGTTGCTAAGCTGCAGGCTAAATACACTGCCAGCAAGACAGCATTCTTCAACGGTATCGTTGACCAGCGTGCCTTTGAGTTCGCAGGAGAGGCTCTGCGTAAGCACGACCTCATTCGCTGGGGTATCATCGATGAGAAGATGGCCGAGACCAAACAGAAACTGGTACGCCTGTCTGAGCTCTCCGGCGAGTATGCCGACCTGCCCGAAAAGGTATATGTAAAGCGTTACGTGAAGGATATGGTGATTCCTGAGGGTACTTGCGTATTCGACACCCCGACAGACGGTGAGACACTGGTCATCTACGGTCTGAATCACGGTGACACCGATGACATAGGCATGGAAATGAAGGAAGACGGCTTCGAGAGCAAGAGCTGGTTCCTGAGCGACGGTGCATCACGCATCACCGACGACATCATCAACGGCCTGTACGTGGTCGATAAGCCCAGCATGCACTGCCTGTGGCCCATCTGGTCATACTTCATCGGTACCAGCAACAACATGCTGAACAATGACGGTAACTATGGTCAATTGTCTGACTAATCACAATAAAACAAGAAAACAATGAAAAAGCTTAAGATATTCACATTATGCATGTTCGGGCTGGCTGCCGCTGCCCTGACATCATGCAGCGAACAGAGCGAGGAGATAACCAGCCTGCTGCTGAACCGCAACCTCTCGCCCGTTGACGTGGAAGCCATCAATGTGCAGGAGACAAGCGCACAGGTTCGCTGGACGGAATCGGCACATGCTACCAGCTACAATCTGCAGATCTTTGCTGAGGACAGCCTATCATACGCTATGAGCGGCACACCCACCAAGACCATCACTGGTGTCAAGCCCGACCAGATTCCCGTATTGGTTAACGGACTCCTCTTCGACACCAAATACACAGTCTATGTGCAGGCTGTTACAGACGGTGACGCAAGCCGTACGTCGAACTGGAACGGAGCTTATTTCCGTACCGATACCAAGCAGTTCCTGAAGAACCCGAAGCCTGCTGACATCGCCGACCGTAGCGTGACGCTGTCGTGGGAGGTTGAGGAAGGCTTCGACGTGACAACCATCGTCATTGGAAGCATCACACACCAGATTACTGCCGAAGAGAAGGCTGCCAGCAAGGCTACCATCAGCGGTCTGGAGCCAGAGACCACCTACACCGCCTACCTTTACTTCAATGGCAAGCAGTGCGGTAACCGTAGCTTCACCACCATCGCTGACCTCGCAGGTGCCACTCTCGTTCACGAGGGTGATGACCTGAAGGCTATCATTGAGGAGGCTGAAGAAGGTGCAACCATCGCTGTCTATGGCGGTACGTACGAGCTGAATGTCAACGACGAGGGTTATGCCGGTGCCGTGAAGGTGAGCAAGACCATCAGCATCAAGGGTATCTATCCCACCGACCAGCCCATTATCAAGGGACGCTTCGAACTGCACGAGGGTGCTGGTCTGACATTGAGCCAGGTAGTGATTGACGGCACTAACAACGCTACTACCGACCAGATATTCAACTACAAGACAGCTGATGCCAACTATGGTGCGCTGCTGGTTGAGAACTGCGAAATCTTCGGTATTGCACAATGTAAGGGTATTCTTTACGGTAACGTTACGGCAACCATCGAGTCGATTACCTTCAACAAGTGTATCATTCACGACATCGAGTGCGAGGGCGGTGACTTCTTCGACATCCGTAAGAGCTATGCCAAGACGGTGACCTTCACCAACAGCACCATCTACAACTGCGCCCTGAAGCGTGACTTCATCCGCTACGATGATGCTTCTGGCAGCTACTCCGGTGCTGCTCCGAAGATTCTCGTTGACCACTGTACCATCAACAACGTAATAACCGATGCTTCTAACAAGCGTCTGCTCTACGTTCGCTTCGTTGGAAATGAGATTACATGGACCAACAATATCGTATCGAACACAAAGGCCATCTACACGAACCAGTCGAAGACCGCTACACCCACGTATAGCAACAACTACTACTTCAACTGTCAGGATGCCAATATCTTCGAAGCTGGCGACCCAGGTGCAGAGACTCCTACCTTCTGGAAGGGCGATGTCAACGGTAAGAACGGCGATGACCCGAAGTACAAGGACGCTGCAAACGG
This sequence comes from uncultured Prevotellaceae bacterium, assembly GCA_902768105.1. Classification (GTDB taxonomy): domain Bacteria; phylum Bacteroidota; class Bacteroidia; order Bacteroidales; family Bacteroidaceae; genus Prevotella. Next base: position 6,325 of record CACXJZ010000067.1, on the reverse strand, counting down.
TGACTTCACTCTCGGCAACGAGTCTGTAGCTAAGCTAAAGGTCGGTGACCCACGTTGGTACAAATAAATCCGGTTTCTACAAACAAACTACTAAACACAAAGAGAGCCCTCTCCCATCTCGGGAGGGGGCTCTTACTATGAATCATTATCCGTCAAAAAAAATTTTTACCTTTATTCCTGTCCTTCAGGATGTCCGCCGCGAGGTCCGCGATGTCTGCCGTGAGGCCTCTCCTGACGCATCTTTTCCCTGTCGGTCTTGTACTGCTGATACTGGTCGGATGTAAGTATCTCCTGTAGTTCCTTGTCGTAGGCTTCCATCTCAGCCGGACGGCGCTGGCCTTCTTCCGTTGCCTGGGCGTCACGCGGAGGACGTGGTCCGAAATGACGACCTCCTGGGCGCATCTTGTCTGCATACTTTGTGTTCAGTTCCAGCAGCTTGGTGGCCTGTGCCTCGTTCAGCCCATATTTCTGCACCATATTATCCGTACGTTTCTTAATCATCTCTGTCTTGTTGGGACGTTCCCTGCGGGGCTGATCAGGCTGTGCCACCGCTGCTGTACTGACTGTTACCATGGCTACGAGAGCCAAAACGATTCTTTTTACCTTCATACCTTATAATTTTAAATGTTTAATCTTTAATGTTTAATATAAATTGTTTTAGTTGCACAACTATCTTTTTGACGCTGGCATGGCATAAAAGTTTAACAAAACAAGAAAAAAACGGCGCATATTTCAGCGAACTGACATTTTTTTAGTATCTTTGCCGAAAATTTGCAAACGAAATGAAGAAAGCACTTTGGCTGTTGACGCTAAGTTTCTTGCTCTTTGCCGGCTGCTCCCACAAGGAAGACAAGGTGGAGGACGACCCTATGCAGCTGCTGGTAAGGCAGGTGCAGCAGTGTTCGCGACTCTATACTGCTGAATACCAGATTCACAAGATTGTGACACACGATGACGTGCTACGACTGCAAGGACAGCTGACGGGTGAGGATTACGACATCACCCTGCCCATGCTGGGCGACCGCAAGATTGCCATTCCCATGGACGTCACACTGAAGGCCTACATCGACTTCGACGGATTCTCCACGGAGAATGTGGAGCGCAATGGCGAGAAGATTACCATCATACTGCCTGACCCCAAGGTGCAGTTGACTGCCTCGAAGATTGACCATAAAAACGTCAAGAAGTATGTGGCACTGCTACGTAGTGACTTCACCGATGAGGAGCTGTCTAACTACGAGCGACAGGGACGTGAGACAATCCTCGCCACCGTTCCTGAGATGGGCATCATTGAGTCTGCCCGTCAGAATGCCGCCCGTGTGCTCATCCCCATGCTACGGCAAATGGGCTTCAGCGAGCGCAACATCACCATCACGTTCCGCGAGGACTTGAACATGCAACCCATTATAGAAAGGAGGGAGTCATGAAACAGACGAACAGGAAATATCTGCTCATTGGCATCCCCCTGCTGGCTGTTGTCGGTTGTCTGTTGGCCGCCATCCTTATATATAACAAGGTGTCGAGCAACAGCCTCAGTCTCGTGACAGATGACCGCATCGACGTGACACCCCAGCAGATACGTACCATGCGCGACATCGGAGAGTGGGAATTCCTCTCCGTCAGCGATGAGGAGATGATTGACACCGTGCGACGCGGCATCTTCTTCGACGATCAGTTGGTACGCATCTACTACGGCACGCTACGCCTGGGTATCGACATGAAGCAGCTACGCGACGATGCCTTCTCTGCGAGTGGTGACACACTTCTCGTCACGCTACCGCCCGTCAAACTGCTTGACGACAACTTCATCGACGAGGCCCGCACGCGTTCCTTCATCAGCAAAGGCACGTGGGATACCAGCGTACGCGAGGACCTCTACCAACGCGCTCGTCAGAAGATGCTGCAGCAATGTCTGACACCCCAGAACCTCAAGCACGCACGCCAGAATGCCGAGGAACAATTCAGCGAGATGTTACGGGCCATGGGCTTTGAACATATCAAAATAACAATAGATGAATCAGATTAACAACATACTGACACAAATAAGTGATCTCCTGTGGGGATGGCCCATGATTATCCTACTGCTGGGTACCCACATCTACCTCACCATAAGGCTGCGCTTTCCACAGTTGCGTATCTTCACTGCCATCCGCCTTTCCATCAAGAAAGATGCCGACGGACACGGTGACGTCTCGCAGTTTGCATCGCTCGCCACAGCCCTTGCTGCCACCATCGGTACAGGCAACATCGTCGGCGTGGCAACGGCAGTAGCACTGGGAGGACCGGGGGCCGTGCTGTGGTGTTGGCTGACGGGTGTCTTCGGCATCGCCACGAAGTATGCCGAGGGACTATTGGCAATCAAGTACCGCGTGAAGACGGAAAGAGGCCGTATGCTCGGAGGTCCCATGTACGCCCTCGAGCGCGGTCTGGGCTGGAAGTGGCTGGCCGTTATCTTTGCTATCTTCACCGCCTGCGCGTCGTTCGGCATCGGCAACACGGTACAGGCCAACGCCATTGCTACCCTTGCTGAGGGTTCCTACAACATCTCGCCCTACCTGAGCGGCGCTGTGGTCTGCGCACTGACAGCTGCCGTCGTGCTGGGCGGCGTGAGGAGCATTGCCCACGTCTGTGCCATGCTCGTGCCATTCATGGCGTTCTTCTACGTCCTGGGCTGTCTGGTCATCCTCGGCATCAACTGGCACTTCGTATGGCCGGCGCTGAAGCTCATCATTGTGTCCGCTTTCACACCAGAAGCTGCCGGTGGCGGTTTCGTTGGTTCAACAGTCATGATGGCAGCCCGCTTCGGTATCGCCCGCGGACTGTTCTCCAACGAGTCCGGTCTGGGCTCTGCCCCCATTGTCGCAGCAGCTGCCAAGACGCGCAACCCCGTGCGTCAGGCGCTGGTCTCGTCAAGCGGCACATTCTGGGACACCGTTGTCATCTGCCTCATCACAGGTCTGGTTATTGTCAGCAGTGTTATGGCACACAGCGACATCCAGTTCTCTGACGGTGCCATGCTAACGAAGGCTGCCTTCTCGAAGATTCCCTATTTCGGCACCCCACTACTGACGTTCGGTCTGCTGACGTTCGCCTTCAGCACCATCCTCGGCTGGTGCTACTACGGTGAGCGTGCCGTGGAGTATCTGGGAGGCATGCGCTGGGTCAAGGTGTTCCGCGTGCTCTACATCGCCGCCGTCTTTGCGGGCAGCGTCATCAACCTGAGCATGGTCTGGACGTTTGCCGACTGTGCCAACGCACTCATGGCCATTCCCAACCTGCTGTCACTGCTCTTCCTGAGTGGCGTTGTGGTGCATGAGACGCGCAAATACCTATGGAGCAACCGCCTTGACGAGTACGAAGAATAAAAAAAAAGGCAAATTGTTTGGAAGTTTCAATATCTTTTCCTAACCTTGCCCCCAACATACAAATATTGTTTAATCTTAAAAACATTACAACAATGAAAAAGATTTTAGTATTAGTAGTGGCCGCAATGCTGGCTACAGTAAATGCAAACGCACAGAACAACTACGACAACGAGATTGCCGTCTCCTATGGCGGCGGCTCTAATGCCGACATCGTGTCAAGCATTGGCGTGGGAATGTTCACCGGTAAGCAGACTGACTTTTGGGGCCCCATCGGTTTGGAGTATTTCCACAAGGTAAGTCCCTCCATTCTCGTGGGTGGTATTGCCACCATCTCAGGCTGTAAGTGGGACGACAGCAAGGACAGCAAGTCAACGTACTTCTCGCTGATGCCCGCAGTAAAGTGGAGCTGGATGCAGAAAGAGCATTTCGGCATGTACTCGAAAGCCGGCATCGGTGTGCTCTACGCTGCTGAGAAGACTTCGAGCAAGGATGACACCCGCTTCGCCTTCGACTGGCAACTGTCCCTCATCGGCATGGAGTTCGGTGGTGCCCTTCGCGGATTCGCTGAGCTGGGTATGGGTGAACAGGGAATTATCCTTGCAGGTCTCAGGTACAAGTTCTGACCTCAACGACCTCTAACCGCTGTCCGTCAACGCGGAAACGAACGTCGCGACCGGCAAACGGCAAACCATAAACGCGCTGCGCATCGTCGTGATATTGCGGCCTTGGATCTTCGGCCAGCAGGCTCAACAAAGCCTGCTGGTCGTTTTTTGTAAACTGCGCCAGCAGCTCGTCGGCCATCACCACTTCTAAGCGCTGCCATTTCCGTTCATCGACGAATCCGCTGCGCACCCCCGTGTGACTATCGACATATTCCAAATAAGGTTTTATGTCAAAGATAGGCGTGCCGTCCATGAGGTCGGCTCCCAGCACGTGGATGACACCGTCCTCAATACGTTCGATGCATACCGATGATAGCCCGAGGTTGTTGGGACGGAACGGTGAGCGCGTGGCCCACACCCCTCGACGCTCGTTGCCACCCAGCAGCGGGGGACGGACGGTGGGCTTGGCCCCACCAAACCTCCCCAAAAGGGGAGGCTTACCTCCGGAGTCCTTGATATTCTCCGAGAAACCCCAGATGATCCAGAGATAGTCGAACTGGTCCAACCCGCGCAACGCGTCGGCATTGCGGTATTCGGGCTCAAAGACAATCTCTCCACGCAGCTCAGGGACGATGCCCGCCTGTCGTGGCACGCCGAACTTCGACGTCAGCGGCGAGCGGAAATGTGCAATCGGTTCAATGTTCATGGGGGCAAAGGTACGATTAAGCGAGGAGAAAACCAAAAGAATTTGGAGTTTTCTCGAGCGTGAGTACCTAAGACCGCAGGTCAAAGATACAACTTTTTCGGCATGTGTGTAATAATTTGTAATGATTTATTTGCAGGTAAAGGCTGAAAAAACTACTTTTGCAGCAGGAAACGAAAAAACTATGCTAACAAAAAAATTGATTCTACTGGCTATGCAAGCACAAAAGACGGTTGTGTCAAGGGAACACCCTGCAACATCAGGACAGCTGGTACCAATGAAAGCCCAAGAGACGCTGATTGCCCTTGGTGACAGCTGTATGGAGTTGTATGACACGCACACAGCATTGGCCTATTACCAACAGGCGTACGACGAGAACCAGACATTCGAGACACGCCAGAAGCTGGCCAACTGCCTCTATCAGCGCTGCGACTATAAGCAATGTGTCTCTTTGTTATCCGACATTCCCGTCGCCAGCATGACACACGACGCAATGCGCCAGCTGTTCTTCAGCTACGGTTATCTGAAAAATGACAATCAGCTGGTCACCAGCGGCCTGCGACTGCTCAAACGCTTCCCCATGGATGCCGAAGTGCTGGCACGCCTCTGCACCGTGCTCTGCGACCAAGACAAAGCCGGTGAAGCCGTCGTTCATGCCCGCGTCTATTGCCAACGTGACTCGACCAACCTGCTCATCAACCGCACGCTGGCCAATGCCCTCTATCTCGACCGTCAGTTCCGTCCTGCCATTCAGCAATACCAGAAACTGCTGGCCGTGGGCGACACCACCTATCTGGCACTCTACTCCCTCGGCATGGCCTACGACTATCTGGGCGACAAGCAACATGCATACAACTACCTGCTGCGTGCCAACAACTTCAGCAAGCCACACCGTGCCGGCTGTCTCTACCGACTCGGCATGATCTGCGTGGAACTGAAACGGTATGACGAGGGACTGAAATATCTCTTCAATGCGGAAGAAAAGTTGTCGCCAGACAAAACGGTCATGAAACTCATCTACGACTACATGGCACAGGCATACTACGGAACGGAGAAATACATTTGGGCTATGGAATCGTGGAAGAAAGCCCGCCAATACGACGGCACATCGCTGTCCTTCCCCTATAATATTGCAGCCAGCTGTGTTGCACTCTACGAACAGGAGAAAGCCAAGAATCCTGACTACGACCAACAGTGGGGCGAGAAAATGCCACGACCGGTGCAGGAAGCTCTCAACTATTACGAGCTGTTCCTCGAAATGGCAACAGACAACGGTCAGGAGATTGATGAAGAGACGCGCCAGATGATCAACGAGGCGCACAAATATATAGAAATGTACAAACCCTAAAACGAAAAGAGCAATGAACAAGAAGAGAATCATCCTGTTGTCACTCGTAGCCATGCTGGGACTGACAACCATCACGGCCCAGAAGACCGTAGTATCAAGGGAGAAACCCGTGGAGCGCGTGCTCGACACCTGCGAACAGATGCCTCAGTTCGGCGAGAACAACTCCGAGTTGGCAAAGTTCCTCATGGAGAACGTCAAGTATCCTAAGGACGCTGCCAAGAACAAGATTCAGGGAAGAGTCCTCGTGGAGTTCATCGTAGATAAGGAGGGAAACATCAAAGACCCCACCATCCTGCAAAGCGCCTAC
>CACXJZ010000066.1 GCA_902768105.1 uncultured Prevotellaceae bacterium | reverse complement strand
CGAACGGGTGCCATAGGGCGCACGGGCATTGTCGCCCAAGTACAGAAAGTCATACTGGGGTAGGAGCTGACGGATGCCATGCAGAATGGTGAGTCCGCCATAGCCACTGTCAAAGATTCCGATGGGGCCTGGTGCGCTGGGAAACGGCATGTCTCTTTACTCTTTCAACAAATTAAGCACATCCTCGGTCACGTCTATTCCCATTTCAGGATTAATAAAAGGACATGCATTCTGATCAGTGTTGATAATAAATGCTACGGCACGCAAGAATCCCACTGACTGTAATGCATTCGAAAGTTTCTGGTGCAATGGCGCCATTGCCTCCTGCTCGGCAGCGGCTAACTGGCGACGCCCCTCAGCCTTGAAAGCAATGTTGCGCTCCATAAGCTCCTGGAGTTCAGTCTGACGCTTCTGCAGAATGGTCTGGGGGAAGTCGCGCTGCCCGTCAAGGAACTGCTCGTATTTTGTATTGAAATCCTCTTCAGCGCGGGTTGCTTCAGCCTCGTACTGTGCACGCAGGTCGGCCAGTTGTTTCTGCACGAGGGCATATTCAGGCATAGCCTTCAGGACAGTGTCGTAACTGAAGTAGCCAAAATGAACGTTTCATATTAACGCAGTCCGAGCTTTGCCTTTACCTCGGGCGTCACGTCCTTACTCAGCGTGGTGCTGATGAACGGAATGCCACTGGCGGTATCCATGATATACACATAACCTCCGGCCTCACCGACAGCCTTGATAGCATCAAGCACCTTCGTGGTGATGGCCTGCATCTTGTCCTGTTGAGCCTTGGCCAGAGCCTGCTGGTTGTCCTGATAGCTCTGCTGAATCTTCTGGTACATCTCCTGCAGCTCGGTCTCACGGCGCTGCTTGATGTTCTCAGGCAGTGTGGCCTGCTCCTTCTCAAAAGCCTCAGCCTTCTTCTGCAACTCGTCTTGCATACCTTTCAGGTCTGCCTCGTACTGCTTCTGCAAAGCCTCGATTTCAGCTTTTGCCTTGGTAAACTCAGGCATTGCCTGGATAACCTCCTGTGCGTTCACGTGTCCGAACTTCTGAGCACTTGCGGTGGTGAAACCGCAGATTGCGCAAATGGCGCAAATAATAAACTTTTTCATTGTCTTTTTATTGGTTTTGTTATTTATTATTTCGTTATGACGTAATCACGTTATTTCGTTATCACGACCTTTTTAATTATATCCTAACTTTTGGAGTACCTCGTCGGAGATGTCGATCTTGGGTGAGGCGAAGATGATGCCGCTGTCGCTGGCACGATCAAGTATCAGCTGATAGCCGCGCTGCTCGGCCACATCCTTGACAGCATTGTATATCTCCTGCTGGATGGGGTTCATGAGTGCTGCACGCTTCTTGTAGAGCTCGCCCTCGGGACCGAAGTATGTCTTCTTCAAGTCGGCAGCCTGCTTCTCCTTAGCGACAATCTCCTCCTGACGGGCTTTCTTCTGCTCGTTGGAGAGGAAGACAACATTGTCCTGATAGTTCTTGTAGAGCGTCTGGGCTTCTGTTTGTAGTGCATCAACCTCAGCCTGCCACTTCTTCGACATCTGGTTTAACTGTTCGTTGGCACGCTCGTAGGCTGGGATATTACTCAGTATATAGTCCATGTCAAGCAGTGCGAACTTCTGCGCCATTAAGCTCAGAGTGAAGAGTGAAGAGTGAAGAATCATCAGCATGGCTAATGTCATCAGTCGTCTTACCATTAAATTCTTTTTCATGTCTCTTTCTATTTAAAGGGTTACACAATCGTTTGACGTGAAAACCCGAGAGTGGTTTAATAGTTTTAGAATTCTTGTCCTAAGATGAAGTGGAACTGGCTGCCACCCTTTGACTGGGTACCACTACGGTCGGTATATACCTTATCGAAGCCATATGCCCAGTCGATACCCATCAGACCTACCATTGGCAGGAAGATACGGATACCTACACCAGCAGAGCGTTTCATGTCGAACGGGTTGAAGTCGCCAGTATGTGCCCAGGCGTTACCTGCCTCCACGAAACCGAGACCATAGATGGTAGTGTTGCCCAGCAGGAACGGATAGCGAAGCTCCAGCGTAAAGCGGTCGTAGGCATAGGCGTTGTACGACGAGACGGTTTCGCCATTCATGATGGACTTGAACGCTGCTGACGAGGAGATAGAGCCGTTCTCGTAACCACGCAGTCCGATGGTTTCTTCCGCGTAGCTTGAAGAGTATCCGCTCATACCGTCACCACCCATGTAGAACGTCTCGAAAGGCGAGCGCTTGTACTTGTTGTACGAACCAAGGATACCTAACTCCACACGTGTCATGAGCACAAGGCACTTCTGACCGTCCGTCAATGACGTGAAGGTGCGTGACTTGAACTTCCATTTGTGGTATTCAATCCAGCGGAACTTCTCTTGCTGCTCCTTCTCGTAGGTAGCAGAGTTGGGGTCGGTAGCCAAGTGCTCGTAGTCCTTGTTGTCAAACAGCGACCATGGTGGCGTAATAGAGACCGATGCCATTACCTCTGAACCGGTACGTGGGAACAACTGGTTGTCAGTAGAAACGCGTGACAACGTAAGGCCGAGGTTCAGGTTGTTACAGTTACCATTGCTGATGACGAAGTAACGCCAGTCGCGCAGCATGTAGCGTTGGTAGCTCAGTTGCGTGGAGAGCTGGAAGTAGTCATCAGGCCAGCGCAGACGCTTACCCCAGCCGATGGATGCGCCAAAAAGTTGGATGTACTTGTCGTCGTCCAGATAGGCATCGTAGTTGTACGTACCTGTGTTAAGGGTTCCGTAGCCTCCGTAGATGCCGTAGATGTTGTTCATCCATGCAGAGTTGTAATACGAACTATTCACGTCTGTCTGCTTAGAGAAGAAGGCGCTGATGCTGAGTGCATTGGGGCGCTTGCCACCAAACCAGCTGGTAGAGTAGCCGATACTATACGACTGGTAGTATTTACCATTGGTCTGTGCCGAGAGCGAGAGCTGTTCTCCGTCGCCCGATGGCAGTATGCCACGGTGCATCTTGTTGCGTCCGAAGAGGTTACGTAGTGAGAAGTTATTGAACTTGATACCTACACGACCAATGACACCCGTCTGTCCCCAACCCAGTGAGAACTCCAGCTGGTCGTTGGACTTCTGCTCCAGTTCGTAGTTGATGTCAACGGTGCCATCCTCGTAGTTTGGCTTGATGTCAGGGTTAATCTTCTCAGGATCGAAGAAACCCATGGAGGCAATCTCACGCACAGAACGCATGACAGCATCCCTCGAGAACAGGTCTCCGGGCTTGGTGCGCAACTCACGGCGTACTACCTCCTCGTAGAGACGGTCGTTACCAAAGATGCGTACATGGCTCAGGCGTGCCTGTGTACCCTCTGAGATACGCATTTCCAAATCGATGGAGTCGCCTACGATGTTGACTTCGGTGGGGTCAAGCTGATAGAACAGATAGCCGTTGTTCCAGTAGGCATTGCCCACAGCGTCATCGTCTTCCGATAGACGCTTTTTCAGCAGCTTCTGGTTGTAGATGTCGCCCTTCTTCATGCCAAGCAACTGGTCCAGATACTCCGTCGGATAGACGGTGTTACCCACCCAAGTGATATTGCGGATGTAGTAACGCTGGCCCTCATCGACCTTCAGATATACGTTTACGTGTTTCTCGTCAACGTTCCAGACAGAGTCTTCCAAGATGATGGCATCGCGGAAGCCCATCTCGTTGTATTTCTCAATCAGATTCTTCTTGTCGTTCACGTAGCGCTCCTCGGTAAACTTCTTCGACTTCAAGAAGGTAGAGAACTTACCTGCTTCGTGAATCTTCTTGAAGACACCCTTCGTGAAGAACGTACCCTTAATCTTCCTGTCGCTCAGGAAATGGTTTCCCTCAATGGTAATGGTGCGCACCTTCATCTTGTCCTTCTTGTCGATGTTGACATCCAGGATGACCATGTTCTTGTTGGTCACATCGTCGCGCTGGGTAATCTCGATGACGGCATTCTTGTAACCTTTCTCGTCAAAGTATTTCTTGGCCAGAATTTTGGCACGGTCAATCACGTTGGGGTGGATACTCATGCCCCTTACCATGCCCAGCTTCTGCTCCAGGTCTTCACGTTCCGACTTTTTGACACCTATATAGTTAATAGTACTCACGCGCGGGCGTATGCCTAACGAGAAGCGCAAGTAAATCTTGTTGCCTACGATAGAATCGGCAGAGATGCTTACTTTTGAGAACAGACCATGACGCCAATAGCGGTTGACAGCCTCCGTAATCTCATTGCCAGGCACAGAGATGCGCTGGCCTACGGACAGTCCTGACAGGCTGGCCAGCACATAGTCCTCATAACCCTCGACACCTTCAACGGCAATACCGCCAATCTCACACTGGCGTGGTGTGCCGGCGTATGAGATTTCGGGCTTCACAATGACGTCTTGCGCAGCGATATTTAAAGGTAAAAAGGTAAAAAGGTAAAAAGGTAAGAAACCCTTTACCAACACCTTTACCATATTTTTAATTGTCATATTTGTCACTTATTTTCCTTTTTTACTTCTTTACTTCTTCTTTCTCCACCTGTGCCTCGGTCTTGCCAAAGCGACGCTGGCGACTCTGGTAGCTCAGAATGGCTTTGTGCAACTCTTCCTCGTTGAAGTCGGGCCAGTAGGTGTCGCAGAAATACAGCTCTGAATAGGCAATCTGCCACAGCAGGTAGTTGGATATGCGCAGCTCGCCACCCGTACGAATGAGCAAATCAGGGTCGGGCATGAAGTAGGTGTTCAGATGTTCGCTCACGGTGTCCTCGGTGATGCTCTTCATCAACTCATCGACATCGTAGCCTTGATTCACCATCTTGCCGCATGAGTCCCATACGATTTCGCGAACTGCATTGGTAATCTCCCAACGACTACTGTAGCTTAGAGCCACTATCATGACCATCGCATCGTTTTGGGCTGTATGCTCCATCGTCTCCCATAGCTTCTGCTGTACGTTCTTTGGCAGACGGTCCATGTCGCCAATAACACGGAACTGCACGTTATTTTTCATGAAAATCTCATCCTCCAGCGAGCTGAGCACCAGTCCCATGAGCGCTGATATCTCGTCGGCAGGACGGTTCCAGTTCTCGGTGGAGAAGGTGTAGAGCGTCAGGAATTTCACACCTAAGCGCACACACTCTGATGTGATGCGCCGTACAGACTCGACGCCAGCCTGATGTCCGAAGCTGCGTTCCTTCCCACGTTCGTTTGCCCAGCGACCGTTGCCGTCCATGATGATGGCAATGTGCTGAGGGATACGTTTCATGTCTATATTTTCTTTCATCTCAGTCTTTATCGTTATGACATACCTTACATTTTGCCCAAAGGTCATAGGTCAGTGATACCTGTAGCGTGCTGTAGCAGTCTGTGTTCTTGAACAGTCCTTTACTGCTGATGCCGTAGGGGTCTTTCACGCCGTCCAGTTCGTCGCTGAGCGAGAAGTGCATAAGCCACTCCATTGTCAGATTCAGGCGCTGACCAACCTTATATTTGACTCCCACGCCCAACGGGAAGTTGGCGGTGGCAGTGCTCTTGTTGCCACTGGTAAAGGTGGCTCCGGCGCCCAGTGCGATGTAGGGCGTCAGGGGCTTTGCACCCCGATATTCACGTCCTGTGCCGTAAGGCCAGAAGTTATATTCGTATTTTAGGCACGCATCAATGAGCGTGTTGTTGAAGTCCACTTGCTGACCCTGCATGCCTGGATACCATGTATCAACTCCATTGGCGGAGCCTTTCAGCTTGCCGTAGCTGACGTTCAGCGATAGCGCCATGCGTGGGTTCATCTTATAGCGGCCGATGAGCGAACCCATGGGCTGCATGTTTTTGATAAGGTTGCTGTTCAGGTCTCCCAGATAGGTCACCACACCAGCACCGGCACCAATCTCAGCCCTGTATTCTGGCTCGCTTTGTGCCTGCACCTGCAAGGTGCCTAACAAGAGAATCAGGCAGCCCAGTATTCTCATTGTGCCCAGCCGAGTTTGTTCAGTCGTCCACGCCATAGTTGTCCTGTCGCAGGCTGTTCAATCCAGATGAAGTTCTTGCTGTCAACGAATGCAGTGACAGGGTTACCTGTCTGCAGCTTGTCAGGAATCTCGAGGCTGGCACTCTCTTTCCATGTGATGCCGCCGTCCTTGCTCTCATATGCCACCAGTTCGCTCTCGCAAAGACCTATGCAGACCGCCTTTCCGTTGTACCAGAAGAGCGAAGGGCTCGTCATGAGCGGCAGGTACAGTGTGTTGTTGTCAGACAATCCCATGAAGGCCCATTTGTTAACCTGTGGCGTTAGGGAGTAATCCACAATCTTATGCCACACCTGCATGCCTTTGTCGTTAGGATAGGCCGTTGCATCGCGACGTCCCACGAGCAACACGTAGTCAATGTTGTTGTAGGTGCTGTAGTTATGATAGCCACAGGCAATGTCCTGCGTGGGCAGCCATGTGGCGCTCTCGTCCAGTATGTCATCTGTCCAGGTCTCGCCGTCGTCTATTGATACCATGATACGATAATCGTCGGTATAGGCGTAGCGTTCCGTGGTGCTGCGGCCAATATACTGCTTCAGGCCTGCTTCCTGTGTGTGTGTCTGAATGTTCTGCAAATCTTCCAGATACTCTTGCGCTTCGTCAGAGTAAGCTGTCTCTTCACTCCATCTGAACTCGTCAGCTTCCTCCAGATGTACGTTGATGCGAAGGGTGTAAGTGCTGTAGTTTTGTGAGTCACGTGCATAGACGCGAATCTTGCGGGGCTGTGAACAGTCAATGGAATCGGCGTCTGAATAGTAGTACAGGGAGTCATTGTTTATTCCCTTAAAGTATGCTGCTCCTCCATTCAGGGTACTGATGCTGCAGAGCACGTGCTCCAGGTCGGTGCCTACGGGTAGGGAGTCGGTGTTGAATATCTGACGGTTGACCTGGTCAATATGGAAACTGTAGTCCGAGCCTGTATAGGTCTTCTTATATACAGAGTCGGCACCCGTTGAGGAGGTCGTGTGCAGATAGCGGTTCATGGTGCCCAGTGAAAAGGATATAATTGCCATGTCGTTATAGGTCGCAGACTCTGCATCGTCCCCGTTTAGGCACGACGAACAGAGCAGGACGATAGAAACGGCTACGCCAAGCAGCCCGAAAAATCTTCTCATCAGCTTATTTTGTTTAATTTTGGGTGCAAATTTACTCACATTTCTGCAAAAACCCACATTTTTATGCCTTTTATTAAGTTAAATATATCGTAAAAAAGGAATATTTAACGTACGTTGGCATGCATCAGTGCAAAAATGCTCAGAATGGTCAAGACGGTAACCGTTGCTAACAGTACCGTTGTCTGAAAATCTAATAACATCATCTTTTTACCTTAAAACGGTGCAAAGGTACGAATAATAGTGCAGTGTGAAGCGTGAGCGTGAAGAATTTGCTGCCGCCGTCCTGTTTTGTTGACCTGCATCAAAAAAGGCTGCACCCGTAGGTACAGCCTTTAATTATGATAGTAAACTATTCACTTAGAGTTTCGGACCAGCAGCAACTAATGCCTTACCAGCCTCGTTGCCCTCGTACTTCTTGAAGTTCTTAATGAAGCGGGCAGCCAGGTCCTCAGCCTTCTTGTTCCACTCAGTAGCATCTGCGTAAGTGTCGCGAGGATCGAGAATCTTTGTGTCAACACCCTCAAGCTCTGTGGGAACCTCGAAGTCGAAGTAAGGAATCTTCTTCGTGGGAGCCTTCAGGATGGCACCGCCCAGGATGGCGTCGATGATACCACGAGTGTCGCGGATAGAGATACGCTTGCCGGTACCGTTCCAACCAGTGTTGACGAGGTATGCCTTGGCACCGCTCTTCTCCATCTTCTTTACCAGCTCCTCAGCGTACTTGGTGGGGTGCAGCTCGAGGAATGCCTGGCCGAAGCAAGCAGAGAAGGTAGGAGTGGGCTCTGTGATGCCACGCTCTGTACCAGCCAGCTTAGCGGTGAAACCAGAGAGGAAGTAGTACTTCGTCTGCTCCGGAGTCAGGATAGATACGGGAGGCAGTACGCCGAATGCGTCAGCGCTCAGGAAGATAACGTTCTTAGCCTCAGGACCAGCGCTCTTACCGTTCACCTTCTGGGCAATCTTCTCAATGTGGTTGATAGGATAGCTTACACGGGTGTTCTCGGTTACGCTCTTGTCAGCGAAGTCAATCTTGCCGTTAGCGTCAACAGTAACGTTCTCCAACAGAGCGTCACGACGGATAGCGTTGTAGATGTCGGGCTCGCTCTCCTTGTCGAGGTTGATAACCTTGGCGTAGCAGCCACCCTCGAAGTTGAACACACCCTCGTCGTCCCAACCGTGCTCGTCGTCACCAATCAGCAGACGCTTCGGATCGGTTGACAGCGTGGTCTTACCTGTACCAGACAGACCGAAGAAGATAGCGGTGTTCTTACCCTCCATGTCAGTGTTGGCAGAGCAGTGCATAGAAGCGATACCCTGCAGGGGCAGATAGTAGTTCATCATAGAGAACATACCCTTCTTCATCTCACCACCGTACCAGGTG
>CACXJZ010000065.1 GCA_902768105.1 uncultured Prevotellaceae bacterium | reverse complement strand
TTCCGTACAAAGCTGAATGTAAAAGAAAATCCCAGTAATGTAGGAAAGGACGTCTTGCTTTACGGTAAGGTTACATCATACTTTCAAACTACTGGTGTAAAGAATCTTGTTGAAGCTGAATTTGATGGTGAAACCATTACTGGTAATAAGGCAAAAGCCGAGTTGTCTTGGGGTGTAGAGTCAAAAGATGTTTCCCTTGATGCGGATGATAATATTTTCCCACAATTATCAAATCCTCATGAATTAAGTGTTACATATTCTAGTTCAAAAGAAGAGGTTGCAACTATTGACGAAAATGGTGTTATCACATTGAAAGCTGTTGGTCAAACAAAGATTTCTGCAATATTTGCTGGAAATGACACATATGAGGCTTCAACGGTTTCTTATACGCTGAACGTAACGAGTGGAGAAAGTGTTGATCCTGAGGCTGCAATCGAAGGCGGAACGCTGGAAAGCCCGATGACAGCTGAGCAGGCATTGGCTTATATTACAGAATTCCCTGATGGCTTCACAACGTCAAATCAGTATTATGTAAGTGGTACTGTAAGTGAGGTGACAGAAATCAATACCGAAAAAGGAAACGCAACATTCAAGATAGGTGACCTTGTTGTATTCCGTGTTAAGGGTCTGCAAGGCAATAGTATTACAGACGAGAACTATTTGAAGGAAGGTGATGAGGTTGTAGTACTTGCCAAATTGCAGAAATATGTAAAGAACGAAACAACGACTCCGGAATTGTCAAGTGGTTATATCTATGAATTGAATGGTAAGACAACTGATTCTGATGAACCTGTAGAATTTGAGGGTGACGGAACCAAGGAAAATCCTTATACGGTAGCTGACCTCAAGCAGATGAAGGAGTCTGACTATCCTACAGATGCTGTATGGGTTATAGGTGTTATTGTCGGCTCTGCAAAGAGTGCAACAGAACTCAACGAAGAAGACAAGAATTCTAACATTGCTATAGCAGATGATGTAACAAGAAGTGATGTTGTTGAGTTCGTTCCTGTAGAACTTAAAAATAATACAGACTTCCGTGCTAAACTGAATGTAGTTGACAATCCTGGCAATATTGGTATGGGAGTAATGCTTTGTGGTAAAATTGAAAAATACTTCGGCACAACAGGTATAAAGAGTCTTGTTGAGGCAGAAATTGGTGGTGAAACCATTACTGGCATTCAGAACCTGACGATTGGCAACGACGCAGATGCTCCGATTTACAACTTGAAGGGTGAGCGCGTTGACCAGAACTATCGTGGTGTTGTGATTCAGAATGGTCACAAGAAGGTCCAGAAGTAATCACTCCCCTACTCTATTAGGAATTAAAAAGACGGGCTGCCCATGAGGCGGCCCGTCTTTCATTACCTCGGAAAAACTCAAATAATCTCTGATTAATTTGGTTTTTCGCTCGGTTTACACTACCTTTGCAGCTAAAATCAAGAAAAGATGGCATCAAGGAAAGACGGTAAGGAGCTGACTCCGATGATGAAACAGTTTTTCGACTTTAAGGCGAAGTACCCTGAAGCCGTGCTACTGTTCCGTTGTGGCGACTTCTACGAGACATATTGCGAAGATGCGGTGACGGCCTCACGCATACTGGGCATTACGTTGACCAAGCGTAATAACGGTGCAGGCGTGAAGGGCGACGAGATGGCCGGCTTTCCCCATCATGCGCTCGACACTTATCTGCCTAAGCTCATCAGAGCGGGCAAGCGTGTGGCCATCTGTGACCAGCTGGAAGACCCCAAGTTGGCGAAGAAGCTGGTGAAGCGCGGCATTACGGAGCTGGTGACGCCAGGTGTGGCCATGAGCGACACCGTGCTGAACTACAAGGAAAACAACTTCCTGGCAGCCGTACATTTTGGCAAAGGTGTGTGTGGCGTTTCGTTCCTCGATATCTCGACGGGTGAGTTCCTGACGGGCGAGGGAACGTACGACTACATAGAGAAGCTGTTGACGAACATTCAGCCCAAGGAGGTGCTTTACAATCGTGAATATAAGCATGACTTTGAGCGCGTGTTTGGTACCCGCTATTGCACTTACGAGCTGGACGACTGGGTGTTTACTGAACAGACAGCACGCCAGAAGCTGTTGAAGCACTTTAACGTAAAGACGCTGAAGGGCTTTGGCGTAGATCACCTGAAGAGTGGTGTCATAGCCAGTGGTGCCATCCTGCAGTATCTGGAACACACGCTACATACGCAGATAGGCCACATCACCACTTTGTCGCGCATAGAAGAAGAGAAATACGTCCGCATGGATAAGTTTACAGTACGCTCGCTGGAGCTGCTGGGCACCATGCAGGAGGGTGGGGTGTCGCTGCTGGATGTTATCGACCATACGGTAAGCCCTATGGGTGGCCGCTTGCTGAGACGCTGGGTGGTCTTTCCGCTGAAGGACGAACGGCCCATCAATGAGCGTCTGGACATCGTTGATTACTTCTTCCGTGAGCCTGACTTCCGCCAATGCATTGACGAACAGTTACACCAGATAGGCGACTTGGAGCGCATCATATCGAAGGTGGCTGTGGGACGTGTGTCGCCTCGTGAGGTGATTCAGCTGAAGCGTGCGCTGACGGCCCTGCAGCCCATCAAGGCGGCTTGCGAGCATGCCCAGAACAAGGCACTCAGACGGGTAGGGGAGCAGTTGAATGCCTGCGAACTGTTGCGTGACCGTATAGAGCGCGAGGTGGAGAACGATCCGCCACAGTTGCTGAACAAGGGCGGCGTCATTCGCAAGGGCGTCAACAGCGAACTGGACGAGTTGCGCAACATTGCTTATAGCGGTAAGGATTATCTGTTGAAGATTCAGGAGCGCGAGGTGCAGCAAACAGGTATCGCATCGCTGAAGATAGGTTTCAACAACGTCTTTGGCTATTATTTAGAGGTGCGTAATACGTACAAGGACCTGGTGCCGCAGGACTGGATTCGCAAGCAGACGCTGGCGCAGGCTGAGCGTTACATCACGCCAGAGCTGAAGGAGTACGAAGAGAAGATTCTGGGTGCCGAGGACAAGATTCTGAGCTTGGAAGCACGACTCTTTACGGAACTCATAGAGTCGATGCAGGAGTACATTCCGCAAATCAAGATTGACGCTAACCTCATAGCTCGTCTGGACTGTCTGCTATCGGCAGCCAAGACAGCAGAGGAGAACCATTACGTGCGGCCTGTGATTGACACCACAGACGTGATAGACATCAAGCAGGGACGCCATCCTGTCATTGAACAGCAGCTGCCCATAGGCGAGCGTTATGTGCCCAATGACATCTATCTCGACACAGAACGACAGCAGATCATCATCATCACGGGTCCGAATATGGCTGGTAAATCGGCGCTGTTGCGTCAAACAGCGCTCATCGTGCTGCTGGCCCAGATAGGCAGTTTCGTGCCAGCAGAGAGCGCGAGAATAGGCTTAGTCGATAAGATCTTTACGAGGGTAGGGGCGTCAGATAACATCTCGCTGGGCGAATCAACGTTTATGGTGGAGATGACAGAGGCCTCGAACATCCTGAATAACGTCTCTGACCGCTCGCTGGTGCTCTTCGATGAGCTGGGACGCGGCACATCCACGTACGACGGCATCTCGATAGCCTGGGCCATCGTGGAATACTTGCACGAGAACAGTCGAGGACGTGCCCGTACGCTCTTTGCTACCCACTACCACGAGCTGAACGAGATGGAAAAGAACTTCAAGCGCATCAAGAACTACAACGTCTCAGTCAAGGAGATGGATGGCAAAGTCATCTTCCTGCGTAAGCTGGAGCGGGGTGGGAGTGAGCACTCGTTTGGTATCCACGTGGCAGAGATAGCAGGTATGCCCAAGAGCATCGTGAAGCGCGCCAACGTCATTTTGAAGCAGCTGGAGGCCGAAAACGCTTCTGTGGGTAGTGTTGGTAAGCCCACAGCAGAAATCGCAGCCTCTCGTGAAGGCATGCAGCTCTCCTTCTTCCAGTTGGATGACCCTGTGCTGAGTCAGATACGCGACGAAATACTGGGCCTCGACGTGAACAACCTCACGCCTCTCGAAGCCCTCAACAAGCTTAACGACATCAAGAAAATCGTCTCAGGGAAATAGGAATTCCTATTCCGTCTCTTCAAGCGTCTCCGTCCTTTGTACATCACCCTGGATGACCTGGTCAGCACGGTTTACAGCACCTTCGGCAGATTCCTCCACCTCACGTACTTCTGTGCTGTCAGGAGCAGGCAGCGGCACTACTTTTCCATAGAGCACAGCCTCTGCGTCTTCCTTCGTGATATCGATGGTAAAGGTCTTGCCTGACGTCTTTCCCGTATAGACATTCTTAATGGTGACATCGGCCACGTGACAGGTCTGGACAAAGTCCTTCATATTCGGATCTGTCTGGAAGCGAAGCAGCACCTGGTTTTTGATGATGTCTGTGATAGCATTAAGCGAGTCGATAGACGCAAGTGCATCGTCAACGGTGTAGTTAATGGTAATGACGTTGTTCTGGTACGTTGCGCTATCCATAACAACGATGTCGTTTACCTGTTTGGGACATCCCGTGTTCAGGGCATCGACAGCCATGTTGATGGCAGATTTAGAACAGCTGTTGAACAGCATCATGATTCCACAAAGGAATGCAGATATTACAAAATACTTTTTCATATTTTTATTTGTTGTTTAAGTTAGAAAATACTAGGCTTTTTTCCACCCGCGAACCATTGTCCAGACTCCGATGATGATAAAGGGAATGCTGAGCAACTGGCCCATATCGAGCGGCATACCGGCTTCGAAGGCCACTTGAATGTCCTTTGTGAACTCAATGAAGAAGCGGGCTGTGAAGATATACGTCAGACAGAGGCCGAAGAAGAATCCTGTGCCTACCTTCTGGGGCATCTTGCGATAGAAGTACCAGCCAATGAAGAAGAGCAGGGCGTAAGCCAATGCCTCATAGAGTTGTCCTGGGTGACGCGGCATGGAATCGACGCGTTCGAAGATAAACGCCCAGGGCACGTCAGTAATTTTGCCGATAATCTCAGAGTTCATGAGGTTGCCCAAGCGGATAAACGTGGCTGTGGTGGGCGTTGCGATAGCAATGAAGTCGAGCACCGTCCAAAGGGGTACCTTATAGTGCTTCACATAGAGCCAGAGGGCAAGAATCAGGCCCAGCGTGCCACCATGAGAGGCCAGTCCCTCGTAGCCGGTAAACTTCCATCCGCCATCCTGAAGGAAGTGGATGGGCAGCAGCATCTCTGTGAAGCCCTTGAAGCTGGTCAGGTAGGTCTGCGGCTCGTAGAAGATGCAATGTCCCAGACGAGCGCCAGCCAGGATGCCGATGAAGCAGTAGATGAACAGGGGGTCGAACAGCTCGCCCTTGATTTTCTGCTCCTTGTACAGGCGCTTGACAATGAAGTAGGCGAGGGCCAGACCAATCATCCAGCACAGGGCGTACCAACGAATCTCAAACGCCCCCAGACTCAGGGCCGTATGGTTAGGATTCCAGACGATATAAAGCAGATTCTCCATAATTTATACGTTAAATCTGAAGTGCATGATGTCACCATCCTGAACCACGTATTCCTTACCCTCAATAGCCAGTTTACCTGCTTCGCGGACAGCGGCCTCAGAGCCATACTGGATGTAGTCTTCATACTTGATGACCTCAGCACGGATAAAGCCTTTCTCGAAGTCAGTATGAATGACGCCTGCACACTGGGGAGCCTTCCAACCCTTCTTGTAGGTCCAGGCTTTCACCTCCATTTCGCCAGCGGTGATAAAAGTCTCGAGGTTCAGCAGCGAGTAGGCCTTCTTGATGAGGCGGTTCACGCCGCTTTCCTCCAAGCCCAGCTCCTCCAGGAACAGCTGCTTGTCCTCGTATGACTCCAGCTCGGCAATGTCCTCTTCCGTCTTCGCAGCAATAATCATAGCCTCTGCGCCTTCCTCCTTGGCCAGCACCTCGACTTTCTGCGTAAAGGCGTTACCCGTTTTGGCCTCTGCCTCGCCTACGTTGCATACATACAGCACGGGTTTTGCTGTCAGCAGGAAAAGGTTACGCGCGCAGTCCTGTTCCTCCTTGCTCTCGAACTCTACAATACGGGCGTTCTTGCCTTGTTCGAGCACTTCCTTATAGGCCTTCAGCACAGCTACTTCCACCTTTGCATCCTTATTGCCGGCAGCAGCTGCCTTCTCTGTCTTTGCCAGACGACTATCGATGGTTTCCAGGTCTTTCAGCTGCAGCTCTGTATCAATGATTTCCTTGTCGCGGATGGGGTCAATCGTACCATCTACGTGGGTGATGTTCTCGTCCTCGAAACAGCGCAGCACGTGGATGATAGCATCCGTTTCGCGAATGTTTCCAAGAAACTTATTGCCAAGACCTTCACCTTTGGAGGCCCCTTTCACCAGACCTGCAATATCTACAATTTCGCAAGTGGCTGGTACGATGCGACCTGGGTGAACGAGCTCCGCTAACTTGGTCAGGCGCTCGTCAGGAACGGTGATGACGCCCACGTTGGGCTCAATTGTACAGAAAGGGAAATTGGCTGCCTGCGCCTTTGCACTCGACAGACAGTTAAACAGGGTCGATTTTCCCACGTTGGGCAACCCTACAATACCACATTTTAATGCCATTTTCTAATATAACGTTATAAATTTGGGTGCAAAGTTACTGCAATTCATACGAAAAACAAAATAAAAACTTGTTTTTATCAGATATTTTGTTTACCTTTGCGGCGATTATGAAGTCTAACCATTAATATTTGTCTAACATTTTAAATACTAAACATTATGCAGTTTTTAGAAGCTATCCAAACGTGTGTTGTGAAGAAGTATTGTGACTTTAACGGTCGTGCTTCGCGTTCAGAATTCTGGTGGTACTTCCTGGGCTATATTGTTATCAGCTATGCCTGGTCGTTCATCATTGGCATGATTACAGGTGCATCAGTAATGGCTGGTATGGACGGTGAGTTCCACTTCTCAGCCCTCCAGCTCCTCTCTTACATCCCCACCATTGCCTTGTTCCTGCCGACGTATGCCGTTGGTGCCCGCCGTCTGCACGATATCGGTAAGAGTGGTTGGTGGCAGCTCCTGGTCTTCGTATGCTGCATCGGTTTCCTGGTGCTGATTTACTTCTGGGTACAGGAAGGTGACAAGGGTGATAACGAGTACGGACCCGCACCTCAGGACTAATCAAAATCATAAGGCAGTCGTACAGACTGCCTTTTTCATGCCACCCTTCAGCATCATACTGGCGAGGGGGTGGAAAGATAGCGTTGAGGGCGCTCTTCAATTCTCTCGAGAATTGGATTGAAAGGTGCCGGTTTACAGATTGAAAGATGCCGGCAATCTCCTCAATTCTCGAGAGAATTCATTTACCCCCTCCCTTGCCCCTTCTTTTTACAGGCAAACAATCATCGTGCTTCCTACCGGCTAAAGCCCTATTTACTTATTTGAAAGTGAGTTATCTTACCAATTGAAGCGGATGCCAAGAGGCAGGGTTATTTGTAGCGGGTGCTCTGTACGATAAGACTGGATGGTGCTGCCATCAGGAATGAAATACTGTAGGCTGGGTTCTACAAAGAAACCAACGTGAGGCGCAATCTGGTACTGCAAGCCTACGCCAAACGACGTTGACCATTGGGAAGACACGTCAAGTGTTGTCGATTTGCCGAATGTCTGCAACCCTTGCAAATTTATTACTTTTCGTCTATATAGTGTCGCAAAGAAGAAAAAGACTGCATGGAGAACCTGCTTTTTATGGTTTGTTAACGTTCTGACTCATGATACCTTTTAGTGCGCTTCTAACCAGTTTTCACCCCAGCCGCAATCAGCAACGAGAGGAACCTGCATGTGGAAGGCGTTTTGCATTTCTTCGAGGACAATCTGCTCTACACGCTCCTTCTCGTCAGGATAGACGGAGAAGTTGAGTTCGTCGTGTACTTGAAGAATCATCTTCGAACGGATGCCCTCTGCCTTGAAGCGGTTAAAGATGTGTATCATAGCGACTTTGATGATGTCTGCTGCTGTGCCCTGAATGGGCGCGTTGATGGCGTTGCGCTCAGCAAAACCGCGTACGGTGCCGTTGGCAGAACGGATGTCAGGCAGGTAGCGACGACGGCCGAAGAGGGTAGTGACGTACCCCTTTTGGCGAGCCTGCTCCTTGGCTTGTTCCATGTAGTCGTGTACCTGTGGGAAGGTCTCAAAGAAGCCGTCGATGAGC
>CACXJZ010000064.1 GCA_902768105.1 uncultured Prevotellaceae bacterium | reverse complement strand
CGAAGGCGGCAGCATGGGTCAGGATGACTGGCATGGTCAAAGTAGTGCAGTTTCTTCTGGTAATGGTGGTTCTGGCGGTGCTAAGGGTTCTGCCAGCTCTGAGGGCGGTACCGATAATACACTGACAAATCTGGAGTACACCATTACTTATCACCATGTTATGCCAAGCGTAACAACTACAACCGCTCAGTATTCTCCTTCTACCGGCACGACCGTCGTACTTCCGCGGAACTCAGAAGGTTACCAGTGGGTGCTGGGTGTCTATGGTAAGGACTGTAGTGCAGCAGGTCAGGCCGTCAGTGAATTCACTGCAGCGGCTCAAAAATTCTACGGAGGTAATTATAACGGTACAGCAAGCCGTACCATATCTTTAAAAGATGTGTATGGCAACCTTGACTTCTATGAGGTAAAGAGCGTCTGCATGCTTGAGAATTCTGGCAGCAACACACAGGTAATCACCGATTTCTTCGTTGATGAAAGCAATCCAGCGAATGATGATCCTCAGTGGCCCATTACTGTCCGCCTCAAGGACCGCACGCTCTATAAGGATGGCGACTGGAACACCATCTGTCTGCCATTCGACATGACCCCCGCTCAGTATTCTGCTTCTCCGCTGGCTGGAGCAACCATCATGAAGTTGTCTAGCGAATTGACAGGCTACTGGCCAAACGGTGGAACTATTGGCAGTAATACTTACGATCACGCTGTCATCTATTTCAATTTTGTGGACGCTGAGCCCAATACAAATGGACTACAGAGAGGTAAGCCTTACTTGGTGAAGTGGTCATCAGGTAACAACCTAGTAGATGACACCAAAGAAGCAGAAGATGAAGGAGATAACCCGACTCATCAGTTGGATTTCAGGAACGTGGTAGTAAAAGAAGCAACAGCAGGAGCTTGGTCGGGCAATGCAAACAGTAACGGTACTGTCACCTTCCAAGGCACGTTCTCATCAGAAGCATTGAACCGTGGCGACCAGACAAAACTGATTCTTGGTTCTAACAACACGCTCTACTATCCCAAAGGAAGTGAAGGCACCCTCAGCGTAGCAGCCTGCCGTGGCTACTTTATCATCCCTGAAGCAGCTGCAAGCGCAGCACCCCAGTTCGTGATGGGCTTCGACGATGACGAGACTACAGGCATTCAGACAATAGACGTCACTCCTGAAGGCTGGAATAATGCTCCTGCTATCTATAACCTCAGTGGCCAGCGTCTCAATTCGCTGCAGAAGGGCGTCAACATCGTGAATGGCAAAAAGGTCGTGGTTAAGTGAGAGAAGAACCGAGCTTGCTCGAGTTCTTCCGCACGTGAACGAGCTCGAGCGTAGCTCAAGGTCGTGATTAAATAATCATTTAAAACGAAACTGAATTATGAAAAAAACTTATATAGCTCCCACGATGCAGGCGTTTACCATGCAGATGACACAAAAGCTCTGCATGGCAAGTATTGAGTCGAATGCGGACTTAAAGTTTGGAGGAGGAACTCCAGACGATTTCGATGAAGACGATATGCGTTAATATAATCATTTTAAAATAGAGTAAACGATGAAAAAGATATCTATATTGACATCGCTCACCCTTTTTGCAGCCACAGTGCTCCTGCTGGGCATGACAGGCTGCTCGAAGGATGACGACCCAGCACCCATCGACGTCAGTGCCGCAGAAAAGGAAATTGTCGGCCTGTGGTGGGACGAGTTTAAATATGCCGACGTGACAGAGACGGGTGAAGCCTTCAGCCGTGTACTGTTGGTCGTGGAAGCCGATGAGGACCACTCCGGCTGCATCTACTTAGGCGTGTTCAACGACACGAGCGACGAACCGATAGCCATCTATGGCGGCCCTAAGGATGCCGGCTTTACGTGGAAGGTGCTCAGCGACGGAAGAATAGAGCTTGGTGACCCGGAAACCGGTGAGACCCTTGATCTGGCTCCTGCCCTCACCCGTGGCAGCAGCTACGGCAGTAATATGACCAATACATCGAACACCAACATGAGCTACTCCAACGGTAGTGTGACGGTAACCAATGGCAACCAGTCCAATACGCTCAACAAGGCCAATGCCGAGCAGACAGCTACCATCGAGCAGAAGCTCAGCACAGGTGTTAATTCGAATGTAGATCTGGAATCAGGAGGAAAGACTCCCAATGACTTCGGTTCAGGCGATATCCGTTAATATTAAATTAGTACAAAGATGAAAAAGATATCTATATTGACACTCCTTGCCCTCTTCTTTGCGGCTACCCTGACACAACAGGGCGGCGCATGGGCGCAGGGATCAGGCTCAAGCGACGACTGGGGCCAAATAAAGACATCGACGAGCGAGTGGACGCACCTTACAGCAGGCAGCACCACGGGCTTCGAACTGAAAGATGCCTACTACTATGTGTCGGAAGACCTCACGTTCAGCAACACCATGGGTAACGCTATAGATGCTCCCGGACGGTACAGCGGTATGTATGTGAGGGAAGGCGCAACGGTATATCTCTACATCCCTGCTGGTGTGACGCTGACCGCCATAGGTGCTGACGCTAACGGAAGCATTGGTGCCGGTGCCGGCATTCTGCTGCCACAGGGCTCTACGCTCCACATCGTCGGCGGCGGCACACTGGTGGCCAAGGGCGGCCGTGCTGCCAACGGCCAGGATGGTTTCAAGGGTAGCGATGCTGTAGTGGATGAAGAAAGTGTAGGCACCTGGTTCTTAGGAAAGAAACTCTACTGTGGTGTCGGCGGTGAAGGCGGCTACGGCGGCGGCGGTGCCGGTGCCGGCATCGGCACAGCTGGCGGTCATGGCGGTCTCGGTGGTCCTTCCATCGGACTGGAAGACAGCAGTCGCCCGCAGTCATACGCCGACTGGCAAGGCGGTGACATCACCGGACTTGCCGGACAGAACGGCTATGCCGGCCTTTCAGCCGCAGCCATGGGTACACTCTATATCCAGAGCACCATCACCCAGCAGATTACCGGCGGTGCCAAGGGCAACGGCGGTGCTCCCGGTGGTTATGGTAAATGTATCTATTCCGGCGGTGAACTGGAATTCGAAGGCGTAGAAGTTTATAACATTGCCGGTGTTCCTATTCCTGTGCCACAGTTCGACCTCACTGACTTCCAGTCTATCTCCGGTGGCGGTGGCGGCGGCGGCGGTGCCGGCGGCGGCAGCGCTCAGGCTATCGGTACCGGTGGTGCCGGTGGCGGTGGCGGCGGCTCTGGTGCCTGCGGTAGTGCTTGTGCCCAGAGTGCATGGGTCTATGATGACTTCGGCGATGTAGGTGCCGGTGGCGGTACTGGCGGTATTGGCACCGACGGTAACAACGGAACAGATGGCTGTACCTTCCACTTCCAGAGTAAAGATAACAGTCCGTTTAATGACTTGGATGACATGAAGCCCGGTGGTGTAGGCGGTGGTGCCGGTGGTGCCAGCATTGCAGGAACAGCCGGAGCTGCTATCGCTCCCGAATACACCGTGGACTACTACGCCTTAGGTGTGACACCTTCAAAGGCCAATGAAAAATACAACGTGGGCAGCAGCACAAAGATTACTTTGCCTACGCTGTCTGATGGTGAAGGCGGTAAGGACTACAAGTGGATAGTAAGCATCTATGGCAACGCAGCAGGCAACACCACAAGCCACTGTGCCGGTCCGAATACTGATGTATATAATCCTGGTGACGAGGTTGACCTCAGCAATATCTATGGTGCCATTGAGTTCTGCGCTGTCTATGTAGGCTGCGAGATTAACTGTGAAAGCGAGACAGAAAACTACTGGTCCATGGGTTGGGCTCACGCTACAGCCGGTAAATACGCCGTAGTCAATCTGAAGAACCGCACGCTCTACAAGGACGGCTACTGGAACTCGCTGACCCTGCCGTTCAACATCTCGAAAGAGAAGCTGGCAACGACCTGTCTGGCAGGAGCCGACATCCGTACGTACAAGAGTGCATCTTGGGACGGAGGAAACAAGGAGCTGACGATTACCTTCTCTGCCACTAATGACGGCGAGATCAAGGCCGGCGTGCCTTGCCTCATCCGTTGGGGAACGCCGAATGATGCTCCTGGCGGTACGATTGAAAATCCCATGTTCACGAATGTCAGTGTTGATCTGTGGACTCAGGATGTATTGAATGACGGCACCAACCCATACGAAACGGTATCCAATGGTCTTCGCTTCAATGGTCAGATTGGGCCGGTAGAATTGACTTCTACCACGAGGGCATTCGTGCTTGGTGCAGGAAACAAGCTGTATAAGCCCAGTCAGCAAATGTGGGTATATGCTACTCACGCTTACTTCGCCTACACCAAGAAGAGTGGTATCGACCTGACCCGCTCGATCACGATAGACCTCGGTGACGGCAACCAGGAGACAACCTACATTGAGAACATCACGGTGGAAGACAACGACCGTGAGAGTTACATGGAGGGTATCTTCACCCTGGACGGCCAGCGCCTCGATGCTCCCCGCAAGGGTATCAACATCATCAATGGTAAAAAGGTCGTGATTAAGTGAGAATAAAGCTGAGCTCGCAAGGTCGTGATTAAGTGAGAATAAAGCTGAGCTCGCTCATGCATTATCGAACGTGAACGAGCTCGAGCTTTAGCTCAAGGTCGTGATTAAGTGAGAATATCACCTGCTTTTCGGCCATGCGGCTCATCGCCTCGTCACCCAACAGAAGTTCTGCCCTGCGAGAATATTACTTCTCCGAGAGCTTAGTCAAATAACAAGAAACATAACGGGAACAAAAAAAGTCCGCCGACCCTCAGAACGGGAGTCGGCGGACTTTACTTTAGACTAAGGCTCAGGCTCGTCTTCCTTGACAATGGGAGACAGCACAGGAACCTTCATGGGCTTACCTCCGTGGGTAATAGTCTTGAACGAAACCACGTAAGACTTACGGAGCGTACACTTGTCCTTCATCTCACGGCTGGTCAAACGGTCGAGCTCTTCGCCCTCGGGAATGAAACGGACGTGTACGCCCGTGACATTCTCATTGACGTTGAATGCTTCTGCACTGTCGGCACCACCCTTGGTATTCTCAAGAGTGGGGCGCAGCGTGCCAAGACCGTCCAACTTGATGCCCTGACCCTCCGCGAGAATCTCCACGATGCAATTGCGCAAACGCGTGACGACACCCTCCACAACATCGCGGGTGAAGGGGCTGCCATGGCTGGCAATGTGCTCACACAAGCCGCGAAGATTCAACGGCTCCGTGTAGTGGATGCGGGCATAATACTGGCCGTAGAAGTCTGACTTCTGGTTGCTGTTGGGCACAAGCTCCAACTCTACAACGCGCTTTACAGTAGCCACTTTTTGATCCTTTCTTTTTTTGTTCAACATGGAAAGAGCACTTTGTCTCACAGCTGTCTAAACAGCAGGCCTGCAGACCTTGAATCGGAGGCTCTTATATCTCCTTTTCAGGGGCAAAGGTAAGAAGAAAGAATCCATTAATTTGTTTATTTTGTTCATCATTACGACGATGAACAAAATAAACAAGAAAAGGCCCTCACCTTAGTGGCTATTCAGCGGCTACAGGGGTGAGAATACGGTCAAAAATATGGGCAGTTTGTCGATACAACTCATACCAAAACAGCAGATTGGCCTTGCCCTTAACATATTCAGGGATGAACTTTTCTTTTGCCATGTAAAAGTCCTCGAAACTTTCTTTGCGTGCCTGTAGCTTCTGGACGTTCTGTTGGAAATAATTATAGGTCTTCAGGTTCATCTTATCGTTTTCGTCATTCTCCAATCCATTATAGCAATAATCGTAGAACGCCTTTCTTCTGTTATAGAAGTCACCCTCAGCATAAAGTTTCATCAAATAGACATACATGAAAAGACATACCATAAGATATCCATTATGGAAACTCTTATCATGCTGCTCTCCGTCTTCCGTCCATCTCAAGTGGCCGGCATGATCCCCTCCCGTCATTTCCTGGTCAGCGGCTTTCATGGCTTCTATCAGCATCTCGTCTTTTAACGGAGCCTTGAGGAAATGCTGGGTTGGCGGGACATCATCACTGCCACCACCTCCTCCGCCGCCAAACGTGCATTGCTTCTTTTGCTTCTTTTTCCATTCGCTTCTCTTTACGTGCCTCACCTTATATTCTGGCACCTCAGATTCATCGTCAGACCTGATAACAACAATGACTGGTGTTCCGTCATCGTCAAATTCCTTTTCCACGTCGAAATTAGATGTTCCTCTGTGTCTTCCAGGCATGTAGCAAGCCATGCCCCCAAATAATCTTACCAAGTCAGGATTGCCCCCTCTGCCCCTTCTGACATCTCTCATGTTAAGAACCTGACGACGCATTCGTCTGCCCTTTCTCGGAATATCTATGAGTGAATACTCCTTGAGCAATCCCTGTTCGTTCAGCTTAACCAAACGCTTCAAGTTTGCTGGTATGTTCTTCGTTGAATCAAGGTGTATGGCATAGGCTATTTTCAACCCGGGTTGGTGAAAGGTCTTCACGTCCTTCCATTCCATAACAGTAACCGTAGGGCCTGTTATCTTCTTTGTTGGCAGCGGTCCATAAGACGCCGTCAGGCGCTTTGCCTGCTCAATTGCTTTATTGATGATGGCATCCTTCTCTACTTTTGACAGTTTCTTTTTCATACTCGTTCCTCCATATTGTATATAATGTGTCACATTGCAAATTTACACATAATATGAAGGTAAAAATTCATATTAAGAATTTTTAACCTGATATTTTTACTTCCTTTTAATTTTATAATTCAAGAATAATCCCTATCTTTGACTGCGTCGAAGATACTCTCGTTCGAAAGAAAAAATAAAAACATGGTCTTTTATTTTGTTCTTTGCTCACTTTTTCGTATCTTTGCACTCAGAAACAAAGAGGAAGGAGAAGTGAGCTATGCCGAAGAAAAAGGACGGAATGTTGTATGAGCTGCTGCCACGCCCTACGAAGGGTGAGGACGGGAAACCACTGCTCTATGTGCGACCGGCAGTCGGCTTCAAATATACCATGCGCTCCGTTGACGACTTCTGCAACAAGTATCGGGGCATGAGCAGCGGTGACATCTCACGGCTCTTCGAGAGTTTCCTTGACGTGGCAACATGGCTCATGCGCGACGGCTCAAGGGTGGAGACCTCCATCGGCTCGTTCGCTCCCAAACTCCGACTCGACGGTGACTATACCGACCCTGCCCAGATCAAGAGCAAGAACGTGCACTTTGCCGGTATCGAATTCATCCCCTCCAAGCGCTTCGAGAAGACGCTTGAGGACAAGATCACTCACGGCTACCGCAGGAAGGAAGAGGTGATAGAGCGACATCCCCTGACCGACCCCGCCGAAATTGAGGCGGCACTGGAGAAATGCCTGCACCGAGGATATACCACCGCTAAGCGCTTCGCCCTGATAACAGGCTGGAAATACGTGACAGCCAAGCGTTATCTTGACGGCCTTTGTGCAAGCGAAAGCCCACGCCTTCGCCGTCATAAAGAGGGTACGGCTTATCACTATGTGCCAGTCAGTCCGCCAAAAACAAAATAACAAATGGTCTTCCCCGACCGTGTCAAGATTTTTACACGCCCGCATAAGATTTCTTACACGGGCGTGTTTTATTTCTTACACGTCCGTGTAAATCGAGCTACATCGGCATAAACTCCCTGTTTCTGCCGTATAAAGTCCCTGTTTATGCCGGGGTTTCTCCCTGCTACATCGGCATAAACAAAAACTATGTGCGTTTTGAGTTTTGCAAAGCATCGTTCAGGCACAAACAGGCATCAGCTCCCATCCCTCCCTTTTATCTTGTATGTTTATTACATTTGTGTCCACATTTGCTACATGTAAATGGGTCCCAGATCACAATTTTCTGCACTAAGATAGTGATAATTACGGAATAATTGGTAAATTTGTAGCCAAATTCTAAGAAAATGATTCGAAATCTGTTATTGGTAGCACTTGGTGGAGCTGTTGGTTCAGTATTACGATACCTGCTCTCAAACATGAACACCTCTTTTCCTTGGGGTACGTTTGCCGTCAATATCCTTGGTTCTCTGCTGATAGGACTACTGGTTGGCTTGGTGGGCAGGGGCGTGTTGTCGCCAGAAATGAAACTGCTACTTGTCACAGGTTTCTGTGGAGGTTTCACCACCTTCAGTACTTTTGCCAACGAATCCTTTGGTATGATGAAAGCCGGTGATGTTCTGTTGACTGCACTTTATGTTGGTGCAAGTGTTATCATCGGCATCCTTGCCGTTTGGGGAGGCATGATGCTGTCTTGTCGTTTAGAAAACTAAAAGATAGTGAGAATATTGCTGATTAGGTTATTGTAGCAACTTACGACGGTGTATTCTCCGCATATTTGCGAAGAATATGCTATTTTTTTGCCGCAAATGCTTGCGAGTTCGAATAATTATTTGTAAATTTGCCGCAAAAAAGCAAGAGAATGTATATATGGCAACGAGAGGACTGGCCTCAGTTCAGGTGGAATAAGGACTATGTGAACGTCCACTTGTCATCAATCCGCTATGCCCAAGGGAGATTAGCAGGCAAACTGGGAGCCTTAGGATTTCATATCAGCAGTAACGCCATGCTGAATGCGATGGCAGATGATGTAGTGGCTTCGTCTGAGATTGAGGGTGTGGTTCTTAATAGAGAGGAAGTACGTTCTTCTGTGGCACGCCACTTGGGACTTGAAACGGAGGGATTGCCTGTAGCAAGCCATTATATAGAAGGTATCGTGGAAGTGATGATGGATGCAGTGAGGAATGCTGCAGATACATTGACGGCAGAACGGCTTTTCGGCTGGCATGCTGCTCTGTTTCCTACAGGCAGAAGCGGTGCATGGAAGATTGTAGTGGCAGACTGGAGGCAATCAGCAGAGGCCATGCAGGTGGTTTCCGGCCCAATGGGTAAAGAGAAAGTCCATTTCCAAGCGCCAGACTCCAAGGATGTGCCTCACCTAATGGACGATTTTCTAAGATGGATTAACGATGACCAGCTACTTGACCCTGTCATCAAGGCAGCCATAGCACACCTATGGTTTGTAACTATTCATCCGTTCGAAGATGGCAATGGACGACTTACACGAACGATAACAGATATGCTGATGACAAGAGCCGACCAAATGCCTCATCGTTTCTATAGCGTTTCTGCAGAGATTCTTCAACGACGGAATCAATACTATGATGTGTTGGAATCGACACAAAACGGTAACATGGACATCACAGATTGGCTGATGTGGTTTCTAGATACGGTTGAACGCGCCATAGAAAATGCTGATGGAAAAGTCTCAGCCATCATGGACAAGACGCGCTTCTGGGATGCAAATGAGCAGATGGAGATGAATGACCGTCAACGGAAACTTATCAATCGCCTGTTGGACGGCTTTGAAGGAAAACTTACAACTGGCAAGTGGGCCAAGATAGCCAAATGTTCACCAGATACGGCTCTTCGCGATATTCAGGACTTGATACGAAAGGGTGTCCTAAGAAAAAATGATGCAGGCGGAAGGAGTACCAGTTATGAGTTGATCATAAAAGGTGTTGCCAACAATACAAAGAAATACTAGTTTTCCTTTGGTATTTCGCTCACTTTTCACTACCTTTGCACACAAATCAACAAACCATTTAAAATAGAACCTAAAACAGAATATGACAAAGACACGGAAATTTTGGCGGGCAGCCATGCTGCTGCTCGTGATGGTGCTTACGACGGCAAGCGCGTGGGCACAAGCCCCCGACCTAGGTTATATCGTATGTGATCCTGCCAACGTCATTGGCGGAAGCCTCTCGTTCTATAAGTCTATTGACGAAGAGATTGGTCCCCAAAATGAAATTACTATTGACGGCACCACCCACCAGAGTGAGAGACTTTACAGTAGTGAATTGTCTATGGCTGGCGATGGCTGCTACCGTGTTTATTTTACACCCAATCCCGACGCTACTCACCGTCTCAGCGGCATTGCTGTCACGATAGAGAAGAATGGCGATAGTACCCAGTCTCTTTATTGGTTTGTAGAAAATGCCAGCAAGGGATTTTACTATTTAGAGCTGCCAGAAGATGCCGATTACGTCAATGTCAAGGCCACATTTGCAGACAGTTTCGGAACGGCACTCGGTGATGAGGGGCACCCGCATGTCAGCTACATCACCTTCGACGACAACGGTGTGAAAAAGACCGTTAGAACCGACGATCCTGGGCACCCGATAGTCTATGTGGTTGATGGTTCTGAGACGCATCTCGGTAAAGACGGCAGTGACACATGGTATATCATCAAGGGAAATCTAAATTATGGAGTTGGATATGGCGGACGAGAAGCAACCCTCACGCTTGATGGCCACGTACACCTCATCCTCGCCGATGGTGCCAGTATGACGGTCAGCAATGATTCTGGAGACGATCATGCAACGCTCGTCAATGGAAATCAAAATCATAATTATACAATTACCACTTATGGACAGGGCGGTGCCACCGAAGGAAAGCTCACCCTTGTCGGTAACAATTTCGAACAAATGTTGAAAGACGTGCGTGGTCTCACTATCAACGGCGGCATTATGGAATCTTCCGATAATAAGATAGACCTTGACCTTGTCATCCGCGGTGGCAAGGTGACTATCACCCCTAGTGATTATGGTGAAAATGCTATCAACAATACCACTACCACTATCCTTGGTGGACAGGTGACAGTCAACGGTAAGATAGAGGCAGATAATATTACGCTTGGATGTACAACAGCTACCGACTTCATCAAGGCCAATAGTTACGATATCGCATGGGGCGGCAGTCTGACGATTGCCTCAGGTCAGGTGCTGACCTACGAGGGCTATACCGGCGACATGCTCATGGGCACGCTCGATAACGACCAGATTGCGGCCATCGCAGGGCAGACGCTGACGCTGGATGCAGAGGCGACCTACTGGAAGGCGGGACAGACTGTGGGGGATGTTCTCATCGATGGTAGCACAGCCCAAAATGCCTACATCATCAGCAACACCGCTGGTCTCGACCTGCTGGCGATGCGCGTGAACAGCGGCGAGTCGTACAGCGGCAAGTTCTTCAAGCTGAATGGCGACATCACGTACACGCACACCACCGACTGGAACGATGCCGAGAGCACCGAGAACAACTACACCGCCATCGGTCAACGTTTATCCAGTGTCGACGCTGATGACCACCCCTTCAGCGGCACGTTCGACGGTGACGGACACACCGTGAGCGGCATCCGTATCTATAAGAGTGGGGGCACCAATTGGACGGACTCCTTCCTAGGGCTCTTCGGCTACGTGACGGACGGTACGGTGAAGAACGTCACCCTGGCTGATGCCCGCATCACGGGCAAAAAGAATGTCGGCGGCATCGTGGGGTGGCTAGATTGTGATGAAGGTTCACCCACCATCGAGAACTGCCACGTGCTGAGCAATGTCACCATCCACGCTGTAGCAGACGAATCCTATTTCCATGGCGGCATCGCAGGCGACAGCGATGGTAGTGTCCTCCACTGCACCAGTGCTGCTACGCTCACCATCAAGGACGGCATAACCGGGTGTGAAGATTTTGGTGGCATTGTGGGTCGTGCAACTGGAACCCTGCGCCATAACATGGCCATCGGCTGCACCATTCCCGCAGTTGATTACAGCGGAGCCATCGCTGGCGAAAATGACAACAACTGGGGTACCTTCGAATATAACTACTATGGTGGTTGCACGGTAGGTATTGCTACTAGTGACATTGGTTCTTATAATGCAGACATCACCGCCAACGACGGCGCCGTGCCCGCCACAGAACTCGCGAACAAGCCCGTTGGCAGCGGCTATGTCGCCTACAACAGTAAATACTATGCTCCCACCTGCCGCACCGTCGTGATGAACGCCAGCGGCATCAGAACCCTTGCGACTGTTGATAACTTCGACTTCAAAGACATTGACGGTCTGACGGCATACATCGTCAGCGACTTCAACGGTACAGCCGGTACGCTGACGCTTGCCTCGGTGGGTGCTGTGCCTGCTGGTACGGGCCTACTGCTGAAAGGAACGGCCAGCACCACCTTCGTGGTTC
Organism: uncultured Prevotellaceae bacterium; assembly: GCA_902768105.1. GTDB lineage: Bacteria > Bacteroidota > Bacteroidia > Bacteroidales > Bacteroidaceae > Prevotella. The sequence continues at coordinate 783 of CACXJZ010000064.1, read as the reverse complement.
CCTTTACTGCCAGTGCCGTAGCTCCCACGACGAACTACTTGGTAGGTGTGACGGACGGCACGACCGTAGTACCCGTGGAAACAGACGACAACACCAACTTTATCCTTGCCAACGGCTCGCAAGGCATCAACTGGTACACACTCTCGGAAGCCGGTGCCATCGGTGCCTACAAGGCCTACCTCTCGCTGCCTACCGACGAGCTGAACCTCACCAGTGGTGCACCAAGCTTCACCTGGGTATATGGCGATGGCAGTACCACAGCAATTGAGGGACCCTCCCCCGACCCCTCCCTGTTGTATGGAGGGGAGTGGTATGACCTGAACGGGCGACGACTCTCAGGTAAGCCCACCACGAAAGGACTGTACATTCATAACGGAAGAAAGGAGGTAGTACGATGAAAATTGCGATTAAGAGAGTGCAAAGCCAAGCTTGCTTGGGCATTGCCGAGCGTGAGCAATTTGGAGCGAAGCTCAATAAAAAGACATATACAAAACCTCTGATGGAGGTCGTAGCGATACAGCAACTGCAACTGCTGAGCGGCAGCGGCAACGGTGAGAAAATCATCCCTGGTGATCCCCAGCATCCTGGCGGTGCCATGAGTCCCGAGTTCGAGGACTTCGATCTGAACGAGCTCGAGCCTTAGCTCGAGCTCGTGATTAAGTAAATCAATCGTCTAACTCATGCCACGACATCCTGAACAACCAGGCCTGCCAGCATGAACCCGAAAATATTGGTTGTTCAGATGTCATATTACTCTGCTTTCCCGTTCTTCTCGAGCGTCCA
>CACXJZ010000063.1 GCA_902768105.1 uncultured Prevotellaceae bacterium | reverse complement strand
CGGCCTCTTCCTCCTTCTAACAACAAAGGTAAGGATTTGGCCGTGAAAAAGCAAATTCTTCACTGATATATTCTATCAGAGCGCAAAATTAGAGTCCCGCGATTCACTCGTTCAAAAGCGATGTGAAGAAACTCATCGTTTTTTTTGCACTCATTCGTTCGTCATTTGGGATTTATTTTGTATATTTGCACCGCATCAGTGGAATAGTAAAAATAGATATGATAATGAAGAGATACGTATTTATATTATTGTTCGTCTGCGGCTGGACAATCATGAAGGCCCAGACGGAGCGGTTCTGCATTGCCCACGAGGGAAAGACTGCATCTATTATTGTGGATGTTGATGACTGGAAAAGCGTTATCCGAGCCGCCCGGAACCTGGGTGATGACGTCCGCAAAGTGACGGGTGTGTCCTCGCAAATAGACCTGCAGTCGCTCTACTCTGCCGGCTTGCTGCCCCATGAACGCAAGAACCTCCAGGGCTCCATCCTCGTCGGCACCATCGGCAAGAGCCGTATCATCGACCAGCTGGTGAAGCAGAAGAAGATTGACGTGCGACAGGTGAAGGGGCAGTGGGAGTCGTACCTCATCGACGTGGTGGACGGCAACCTCGTGATTGCGGGTAGCGACAAGCGCGGCACCATCTACGGCATCTACGAGATATCGCAGCGCATCGGCGTGTCGCCCTGGTACTGGATGGCTGACGCCCCCGTGAAGCATCAGGATGAGGTCTATTACGACGGCGGACGCATCGTACAGCCCTCGCCGAAGGTGAAGTACCGCGGCATCTTCATCAACGACGAGTGGCCCTCGTTCGGCACGTGGTGTACCAACCACTTCGGCGGCGTGAACGCCAAGGCCTACGAGCATATCTTCGAACTGCTGCTGCGCCTGAAGGCCAACTACTTCTGGCCGGCCATGTGGGCGACGGCCTTCAATGAGGACGACCCTGAGAGTCCGCGACTGGCTGACGAGATGGGCATCGTGATGGGCACCTCGCACCACGAGCCGATGATGCGCTCGCACCAGGAATACCTGCATCGCAAGGAGCAGGTCGGCCCGTGGGACTACGCATCGAACAGCAAGCGCGTGGACCAGTTCTTCCGTGAGGGCATGGAGCGCAACAAAGCCTACGACAACCTCGTGACCATCGGCATGCGTGGCGACGGCGACGTGGCCATGGGCAAGGGTGACGACGCGGAGAACATGCGCACGCTGGGCAAGGTGATTGAGGGTCAGCGCCAGATCATCAAGGACATCTACGGACGTCCCGATGCCGTGCCGCAGCTGTGGGCTATCTTCACCGAGGTGCAGCGTTACTACGATGCCGGATTCACCGTGCCCGACGACGTGACGCTGCTGCTCTGCGACAACAACTGGGGCTACATCCGCCGGAAGGGACGCGACTTCGAGCGTCGTCGCAAGGGCGGTCTGGGTCTCTACTATCACATTGACATGAATGGAGGCCCCTGGAACGACCGCTGGGTGAACACCACCACCGTGCCGAAGCTGCGCGAACAGCTGAACCTGGCCTACAAGAGTGGCATCGACCGCATCTGGATCATCAACGTCGGCGACCTGAAGCCCAAGGAGATGCCCATCGACTTCATCATGCACTACGCCTGGAACCCCGATGCCATACAGCCCGGCGACGAGCAGGCGTGGCTCGAGGGCTTCACCCGTAGCATCTTCGGCGAAGCGTTTGCCAAGGAGACTGCCGACATCATCGCCCGTTACTCGAAGTATAACCTCTGGCGTAAGGCCGAGGCACAGGTGCCGGGCATCTACAACTACGAGGAGATGCTGCACGTCAGCCATCTGTGGCAGTCGCTGGTGGCAAGGTGTGAGGCCCTGAAGGAGCAGATGCCTGCCGAGGCGCAGGATGCCTTCTACCAGCTGGTCTATTACCCGACGGTGGCCAGCGCAGGCGTGGCTCATATCTACAATGCCGCCACCGTGGGCGACAGCCTTGCCGTCTGCGAGCTGATGGCGAAAGACCAGCGCCTCACCGACTATTACAACAAGGTGATGGCTGGTGGCAAGTGGGACGGCATGATGCTCGACAACCACATCGGCTATACCAAATGGAGCATCCCCGACAAGAACTATCACCCCATGACGCTGGGCTATCAGGTCAACCACAATCTGGCGGCCACGAAGGAAACGAAGGAATACTCCATCCCCGCCTGGCAGTACACGAAGAAGTCGGACGGCTGGATATTCCTGCCCGACCTGGGACGTGGCAAGGGTTGCATGGGAGCCAGGGACGTGATGACAGAGTGGAAAACTGACGGCAGTGGCCCCGCGCTGGAGTATGAAGTGATTATTTCCCCCTCCATACAGGGAGGGGACAGGGGTGGGTCTGTCGCCATCGGCATCCTGCCCACTCAGGACATCCTGCCGGCACGAGGACTGCGCCTCGGCATACAGATCGACGACCAGCCCATGCAGGTCATTGATGCCCGTCGCGGACTGGTGGACACCTTCTCTGAATACACGCCTCAGAACCTGGCGGTATCGAAAGTGCTGAAGCCGCTGCCCCCACGCAGCCGTCTCTCCCTGAGCGGATTTGTCAATGGCCGTCAGCTGCCGCGTCGCGACGAGGTGTTCGACAACCTCCGTTGGCTCGATGCGACGTTTGACGTTCAGCCCGGCAAGCACAAGCTGAAGGTCATCATGATAGACCCCGAAATCGTGGTTGAACAGATTGTAGTCAATCCCGACAATACGCGTTACAGCTATTTTGGTGCCGGGTATCAATGATTATTTCATCCCGATGGTAAAATTCCCTTGTGCCGAGGCAAATTTAACTTCAATGTCACTATATCTCATGCGCTCGCCCTCGGCCAGCTTCGTCCAGTTCGTCCAGTCGGAAGAGGCCCAGAGGGTGTAGTGCGTGACGAGACCGCCCGAAGCCGAGCAGGCCATCAAACAGCGCATGGAGCGTAGCCAGAAGATTCTTGCGAGAAGTACTACAAGCGCTACAGTCAGTTCCTTACCCCAAAACAGATAGAGCGCGTCTATGAACTGGAGCGCAAGACTATGCAACGACTCTCGAAGAAAGGACATCGTGCACAACGTGGCAGAGGTCGACACGGCAAACCATCACGTGACAGGTAAAGACATGAAGAAAGTATTGTTGTTAAGCATGATGGCGAGTAAAAATTCCCTGTAAATATATGAAATAAATCCCAAAGCAGGTTGTTTCTGCCTTGGGATTTTTACTACATTGAGCACCATCATTAGGACTTTGCAAGTTAATCAAAAGTCGGTATTACATACTCTCTTCCAGTTTCCTAACATGATTGTACAGTTTTAGTAAATCTGCTGCGAAGATACGAAATAAATTTCAAAATAGGCTGGTTTATCCCATTTTTTTCATACTTTTGCCCTCACTATTAAGATTGTTCATGAAGAAAAGTATGCAAACTACTGTAAAACTAATGACAGCGCTGTGGCTGCTGATGATGCCAAACAACATGATAGCAGACGAGTTGCCTCATCTGGCAGAAGGGGTTATCGACACAACACGCCATGAGACCGTTGGACTCAAGAAGCATGAGGGTGTCAGAACTGAAAAAATCTTCACCGCAACCGACCAGACCGACCACTATGCCAATGGGGTGGTGATGACGGCTTTCAAAGGAAAGTTGTACTGTATGTGGCAGAGTTCACCAAAGGATGAAGACAGCGACGACACTTGGTTGGCTTATAGCATCAGTTCGGACGAAGGAATGACTTGGAGTACGCCCCAGCCGCTGTCCTTGCCTACTGACGAATACTACTGCACATCAGGCGGCTGGCTGGTCAGAGGAGATACGTTGACGGCTTTCATCGACACGTGGCAGAAGGGGCTGCAGCCACGAGGCGGACGAACCTGTTACATGACAACTACAGACGGTCAGGCATGGAGCGAGCTTCAACCCGTAAGAATGGCTGACGGCAGCGAGATGGAGGGTGTTCTGGAACAAGATCCTTATACCCTTCCTGACGGCCGCATCGTTGGCGCCTCGCACATGATGCCAGGATTGCACGTCTGTCCTGTCTTTACAGATGACCCTACAGGTCATAACGGTTGGCAGAGAGCATACTTTGAGTCAGAGGATGCAGGCAAACAATCACGTGAGATAGAACCCAGCCTGTACGTACAGCCCGACGGAAGCATCGTCATGCTGTTTCGCGACCAGAAGAGCACTTTCCGCAAACTGGCATCCGTCAGTCGCGACAGGGGGGAAACCTGGAGCAAACCACAAATAACCGACATCCCAGATGCACGTACGAAGCAATGTGCAGGCAACCTGCCAGACGACACTTCCTATATGGTCTGCTGTCCTGCCAATGGCAAATGGCGATGGCCTTTGGTCCTGCTTCTTAGTCAAGATGGCGTCAGGTTCGACAAAGCTATTCTCCTTCGCAGTGGACAGGCTGACGACCTGCCTCCCAGACGCTACGAGGGAAAATACAAGACCTTGGGATACAACTACCCCAAGGCCTTCGTTCACAACAATTCCCTTTACGTCAGCTATTCCGTCAACAAGGAGGATGTGCAATGCACGATTATTCCTTTAGAGAATGGCGGGGTATTATTCTCTCAGCCATAGTAAGTAGTTTGGTCATCAGTTATTTATGCTGTTAATCTATATTCATTCGGTGTCTTGCCCGTGCGTGACTTGAAAAGGCGCGAGAAGTGTTGCGGGTATTCGAAGCCGAGCTGATAGGCAATTTCGCTGACGGGCAGGCGGGTCTCGATGAGGAGTTGCTTCGAACGCTCGATGACGGCATCCTGGATGTGGCGCTGGGCAGTGGTGCCGCTCTCCTTGCTGATGAGGTCGCCAAAGTAGTTGGGTGAGAGACAGGCCTTGTCGGCAAAATAAGCCACAGTGGGCAGACCATTGCGTTCTGGATGGCCAGTGACGAAGTACTCACGCAACTGCCGATGGAAGGCAGTGAGGATGTCACTGTTTACCTTGTGGCGTGTGATGAACTGGCGGTCGTAGTAACGCATGCAGTAGTCGAGCAGCAGGCCGATGGCATCGGTGATGAGCGTCTGCGAGTGACGGTCGATGGGGTGCTGCAGCTCCTCTTCGATCCTGTTGAACAGTTCCACTACCATACGCTGCTCTCGCTCCGAGAGGTGCAGGGCCTCGCGCTGGTCGTAGTCAAAGAATGTGTATTCGTTGATGCGTCGTGCGAGTTGCGTACCGTAAAGCAGGTCAGGATGGAACAGCAGTCCGCGTGAGGGCGGCATAGGTCGGCTCTCGTCCCATTCTACCTCGACCACCTGTCCGGGTTTGAAACTCACGACGGTGCCTTCCTGATAGTCGTACTTCTCGCGTCCGTAGCGTATCGAGCAGCCGTCGCCCTGCTTCAGGAACAGCGCATACAGCCCATAGTTCAGCCGCGAGTGGTTCAGGTTGCAGGCCATCGGCTCGGCGTGGCTCACCACCGTCACCAGCGGGTGCAGCGTCTCCCATCCGTACAGTTTGTTGTACGCATCCACGCTATCTATCTGGATAATTCTTTCTGCCATATTACTTCAGATTTGCCATAAAAAACTCCCCTATCTTGTCGAAAGGAATATAGCTCTTCTCGCCGCCGTCGTAGAGGTCGCAGTGGGTGGCACCAGGAACGATGTAGAGTTGTTTGTTACCGCGAGTGACGATGAACGGCTCGGCGAGAGGTTCGTTCAGCGGTTGCAGGTTCGCGTCCTGACCTTGCAGATTGACCTTTGCGCCCGTCATGTCCTCATACGCCGTAATGCCGAAATAGCGGCTGTGGGCCTTCTCGCCGTGAAGAATCATGACGGCATTGTCAATCTCGTTGGTGAACTTGAGAAAACCAGCATTGAGCCAAGGCAGGATAGATGTCTTGTTCCAGCCCTCGTTGGAGTTAAGGCTGCGCTTGTGGTAGCCGCGCGGGGTCTTGTAGTAGGCATGATACTGCTGGACGAACCACGGCATGTTGGTCGGGTCTTCCACCACACCACCTGCACGCTCATAGGAACCACTCTTATAGTCCTTCAAGCGCTGCTCGGCCAGGGCTTTGCGCATCTCGTCACGCGCCTCTTTGCTGTCGCCCTCGTCGTTGTAGCCGTTCTGCGACACGCGGCTCATGTCGTACATCGTCGTTGCCACGGTGGCTTTGATACGCGGATCGAGCGCCGCTGCGTTGAGGGCTATGCCGCCCCAACCACACACGCCGAGGATACCCACGCGCTCAGGGTTTACATCGTCGCGCGTCATGAGGTAATCAATCGCCGCACAAAAATCCTCCGTGTTAATGTCAGGAGAGGATACATAGCGAGGTTCGCCACCCGACTCGCCTGTGTAGCTGGGGTCGAAGGCGATGGTCAGGAAACCCCGCTCGGCCATAGCTTGAGCATAGAGGCCGCTCGACTGTTCCTTCACGGCGCCAAAGGGACCGCTACAAGCAATTGCGGGCAATTTGCCCTCGGCGTTAATCGGCTTATACAAATCGGCTGCCAGTTCGATGCCGAAGCGGTTCTTAAACGTGACCTTCTTGTGGTCCACCTTGTCACTCTTTGGGAACACCTTGTCCCACTCCTGAGTCAGTTGCAATGTTGTATTCATATCTTCGTTTGTAGTTTGTTTGTTCTCGTTGCAGGCAGTGAGCGTCAAGCCCATCAGCACTGCGGCAAATAATACTTTTTTCATATCCTTTCGCTTATATATTTTTTCCTAATTCGTATGCTTCCTGAAGCTTTGTATTTCCCTCAATCTCACGGGCATCGTTCACACCACCACAAAAGAGAGTGCCTGCCAAACGGCTCTTTGGATAGCAGTCAATCCAACCCGTCAGACCTGCTTCTGCACGCTTTGGAGTCTGCTCTTCGTCCTCGGCTGCGGTGGTCAATAGATAGACATCACGGAACTGGTAGTCCAACTCATACATAGCGTTCATGCGATCTATAAGTGTCTTCATCTGTCCGCTCATCTCGTAATAGTAAATGGGAGTAGCCCAGCAGACGACATCGGCCTGAAGCACCTTCGCCATGAGGTCGTTCACGTCATCATTGATGACACATCGGCCCAGTTTCTGACAAGCCAAACAACCTTTACAGAACTGGATGTTCTTGCCTGCAAGCGAAATCTTCTTAACCTCGTTTCCAGCAGCCTTGGCACCTTCCACAAACTTATCAGCGAGCATGTCGCTATTTGAACCACGACGCAGGCTCGTAGAAATCACAATAACTCTTTTCATAAGATTACTTTTTTACCGTTTCTAATGAATATTCCTTTGTTAGGATTTTCTACTCTTTGACCGTTCAGCGAATAGTACACACCGCTTTCTGCATTGGAGTGGACGCTACTGATGCCAGTTGTGTTGCTGAGCGACAGGGTGACGCTGATATTGCTTTCGCCAGCTTTGAGGAACGTGCGAAGCTGACTTTCCGACAGACTGTCAATCTTGCCCAAACGAGTGTAGCTCCACGAGTTCGTGCCGTAGAAGATACAGATGTTTGAACCGTTGTAGAGAATCACATCGCCAGGCTGCGCATTAATCTGCTCGTTGTTTGTGGGCAATGAGAAGCCCAGCGACCCCCAAATCTCAAAGCCTCCGCTGCTGTTCAGCGTCACAGTTACGGGAGTCTGCTGCAATTTCTCAACAAGTGTCTTTGTTGCTTGATTATCGACGAGTGTCACAGCCTGTGTCTGTCCGTCGATAGTGATATACATTTTTTGTGTCATAGTCTGCGCCTTCACTTCGCTGTCCTTTGAACAGGCGGTCAGCAGCATTGCTGCCAGTAAAATCATAATCTGCTTCATCTTCATTACGTTTTGAAATCTGCTGCAAAGGTACGCACTATTTTCCATCCGCCGCCTACCCAAATCTTGGAAAGAATTACCAATATTACGGAAAGTATTCTTACCTATTTCCAAACAGAATTACCCCATTACCACGTCAAGCACCATCATCAGGACGAAGCCAATGGCAAAGCCGATGGTGCTGAGATTAGAGTGCTGACCGCTGGAGGCTTCGGGAATGAGTTCCTCGACCACGACGTAGAACATGGCTCCTGCGGCAAAGGCGAGCATGTAAGGGAGAACGGGCATGAGCAGTGAGGCGAGCAGTAGGACGGCTATGGCTCCGATGGGTTCTACGGCTCCGCTCAGAGAACCGATGATAAACGAGCGCCAACGGCTATTGCCTGCAGCACGCATCGGCATAGAGATGATAGCTCCTTCAGGCACGTTCTGGATGGCGATACCCAGTGAGACGGCAACAGCACTGGCAAGGGAGATGTTCGTAGCGCCGCTGTCGGCTCCTGCGAACACCACGCCCACGGCCATTCCTTCAGGCAGATTGTGGATGGTAACAGCAAGCGCCAGCATCGCCGTCTTCGACAGGTGTGAGCGCATACCCTCGGGCTTGTCTGTGCCAATATGCAGGTGAGGTGTCAGTTCGTCGATGAGCAACAGGAAGCCCATGCCCAACAGGAAACCAACAGCAGCAGGAAACACAGACCACTTGCCGCTATCAGCCTCCATCTCCATCGCAGGAATGAGCAGCGACCACACCGATGCAGCCACCATCACGCCCGATGCAAAGCCCAGCAAGCTTTTTTGCGTACGTATAGGCATCTCGCCTCGCATGAAGAACACGAAGGCTGAGCCGAGCATCGTGCCCAGCAGCGGAATCAGCAGTCCTATGATTAATGTCGTTGTCATCGGGTGCAAAGATACAAATAAAAGTTAAAATAGAGGCCATCGACTTTTTTTGTTAATTTTGCGGTAGGTTTTAATCCTAATGTATCACTTTAAAAACAACAGAATTATGTCAAAGACAGTAGAGATTCAGATTGAGAAGAGTCGCGGCCTCGTAGAGGGTCTGCGCCGTCATGTCAAGGAAATGGGTGAACGTGGCGTCACCAACGATGAGATCAACGCGATGGAACAGGCCGTCAAGGAACTGGAGACCGTAAACGCCGAGGTGGACAGTATTCGTGAGCAGCTCACCCCAACGGTGGCCAAACTGAAGGTCGCAATGGATAGCGTGAAGGAGGCCTATGCCGAGAAGAAAAAGACGCTGAAGGGCTACTACCCCCAGGAGCGCTGGATGGACTACGGCGTGCCCGACAAGAGATAATTGTTATAGAACAGAGAATTAGGGAGCGGCTTTTAAGTTGCTCCCTATAATGTGTATAGAGCTATAGCGGCACAGGCTTCAGCATCGGCCAGGGCATGATGATGATTCTGAAGGTCGTAACCACAGGCGGCTGCAACAGTGTGGAGCTGATGATTGGGCAGCGAATGACCGAACTGTCGGCGGGCTGCTGCGAGGGTATCGTAAAAGCGGTAGTCAGGATAGTCCATCTGATAGACCCTGAACACAGCCTT
>CACXJZ010000062.1 GCA_902768105.1 uncultured Prevotellaceae bacterium | reverse complement strand
CAGAACCAGTTTACTTGTTTTGCTGAGCCGCAGCCCATACTCGCCGCATCTTTGATGAGGCAAAGGTACAAAAAATATTTGATATATGCAAATTTTTAATCAATTATTTTACAATAATATGCAAATATTTGTTGAAGCAAACATTTAACCTTTCAAACCACACTTTTCATGCCATGAAACCACCCTTTTCATTACGTGAATCGGTGGGTTTCATTACGTGAAAAAGTCAGGGCCAGTTTTATAATGACAATGACAAATGACAATTAAAAAACAACATGCCCCAACACCACACAAGCATCACCAAGAAGAAACCTCATCACCATCATTCACTACTTATTTACTACTTTATTTTATTCTATATATTATTATAAGTATATATATATTATTATATAAATATTAATATAAATATCTATATATCAACATATTAGGGATATATAGACGGTCTCATTCCAGTCTGGGGCACCCATAGGGGTATGCCTTGTTCTACAACTGTCATTTGTCATTGTCATCACTCTTTCACAGGTTCACAAAAAAAAACCTGCTCTTTTGTTTTGTATTGTGCTCACTTATTCGTATCTTTGTCAACGGAAAGAAAACTTAAAAACATTTACTACGAATATGGACGAACAGCAGAATATTATCATATATCGGACGGCAGACGGCAAAGCTTCAGTGGCACTGTACGCCAAAGATGGGAAAATATGGCTGAACCAGCAACAGATGGCAGAACTTTTTGCCACCTCGAAGCCAAACATCAGTATGCATATAACTAACATACTGAAAGAGAAGGAATTGTATAGAGATTCAGTTGTTAAGGAATTCTTAACTACTGCCGCTGACGGCAAGAATTATAACGTGGTGTTCTATTCTCTGGAGATGATTATTGCTGTGGGATACCGCGTAAGAGGATTGCGTGGCACACAGTTCAGACAGTGGGCGACGGAGCATCTGACAGAATATCTCGTGAAGGGCTTTACGATGGATGACGAAAGGCTGAAGAATCCCGATGGGCGGCCAGACTACTTTGATGAGTTGTTGGCTCGCATCCGCGACATTCGTGCATCGGAGAAACGGTTCTACCAGAAAATACGCGACCTGTTTGCTTTGAGTAGTGATTACGATAAGACGGACAAGGCCACGCAGATGTTCTTTGCCGAGACACAGAACAAACTGCTTTATGCCGTCACCCATCAAACAGCAGCCGAACTGATAGTTGCCCGTGCAGATGCCGACAAGCCTAACATGGGGCTGACTACATGGAAGGGCAGCATCATACGCAAAGGTGATGTAATCATAGCCAAGAACTATCTCCAGAAGAGGCCGTTGAAGCACTTAGGGCATTATGAAGGTAAGAATGTCTGCCGACTTTAAGGCTTCGTACAAACGCCTGAAGAAACGTCACAAATCTCTTGAGCGCATGGAGTAACACAAATATAATCCCCGCAACTCAACAAACAAAAATGGGCAGGTCTCGTAAGTGAGGCTTGCCCATTATAGTTTATCCAAGGAACTTGTCATGCTCAGGGTTATTTCACAATCTTACCCGTCTTGTCAATCTTATGTATAACTCCGTTATCGTCCTCGACCTCAGCCAGACCATTGCGAAAATCCATTGAATATTTCCATTTGCAGGGGATGACCAGCTTTCCCGTCTTGTCGATGAAGCCCCACTTCTCGTTGCTGTCCCTGACCGAGGCAAGACCCTCGAAGAAAGGCCATGCATATGTCCATTTGCAGGGAGAGACCAGCTTGCCCGTCTTGTCGATGTAGCCATACTTCCCATTATCGTCTTCGACCCGAGACAGGCCCTCGGAGAATTCACCTTGTTTTTTCCACTTTTTTTGCGCTACGGCCTGCACCGTCGGAACCATATTTTAAAAAGTTAAGACCACAAAGGTACTAAAAACGAGAAACATTTCCAAGAAAAAAATAATAAAACGTGTTTATAAGTATATTTTTAAACAAAACCTATGTTTTGTTCCCCGAAAGTTTGTATATTTGCAATATGGATAGGGAAACGTACGAGAAGCAGAAGCCGTTTGCAGGCGAGAAGAAACCGTCGATGCTCCGACGCTGCGTGGGCCACGACTACACCAGCCGCCAGATGTACATGGTGACGATGGTGACTGAAGGGCGGCGTCCGCTCTTCGGCAAAGTGGTGGGCAGCTGCAATGCCGAGACAGGTAGCGCCGACGCGCCGCGCATCGTGCTCTCTGAGCTTGGACAGCGAGTGGCGGAGGAGTGGTGGGCGACAAGCAGTCATCATCCCGAAATCAAGGTGATAGCCCTGCAGATGATGCCCGACCACCTGCACGGCATCCTCTTTGTAAGGGAGCAGATGGAGAGCCCCTTAGGCATGGCTCTGCGTGGTTTTAAGCAAAGTTGCAACCGTCATTACAGGGAGCTGGTGCATGGGGTAAAGTCTGTTGTCTCGTCTGTTGCGTTGTCAACGCAACAAACAGGACTGCAACAAACGTGGCAGAAAAAAGACCGGCGAGGCGAGGACCGCACCCGCGGCCTGCTCTTTGCCCGCGGCTACAACGACCGGCTGCTGCTGCGCGAGGGACAGCTGGAACGCTGGCTGCGCTACCTCGAGGACAACCCACGACGGCTGCTCATGAAGCGCGAACACCCCGACTTGTTCCGCGTACAGCGAGGGCTCATGGTTGGCTCACAGCAATTCTCGGCCATTGGCAACCGCTTCCTGCTTGACCGTCCGCTGCGCATTCAGGTACAATGTTCACGCCGCCTGACCGACGAACAGATAGAGGCCAAGACGCAGGAGTGCCTAGCGCTGGCCCGTCAGGGCGCGGTGCTCGTGTCGCCCAGCATCTCCAAGGGCGAGAAGCACATCATGCGTGCAGCCTTCGAAGAGGGACACCCACTCATCATCCTGCAGGAGAACGGCTTTACGGAACTTGCCAAGCCCTCCGGCAAGCGTATGGAAGCCTGTGCCCGAGGTCAGCTGCTGCTACTTGCCCCTTGGGACCATCACAACGAACACCTCACCATCCGCCGCGACCAATGCCTGTCACTCAACACGCTAGCCGAAATGTTGTGTCGGTAGAACGCACATAAAACAACATCCCCGCCATTCCTTGTAATAATTGGAGTGGCGAGGAGTTGTTACTTTTTACACAACAGATTTGCTGCCTCACCGATTATCATGATGTTATAGACAACGGCATGATAGCACATTATATTTGCTTTCATGTCTTCGAATGACATTCCTTTGAGGAAGTCATTAATATGCGCTATACACTCGTCAATATGGTGCAGACGATCTATGTTCCTAGTTGCTTCTCTCATAAATTACCTTTAAGTCACGATTGGCCGTTAATTGCACAGCAGGACGAAGAGTTCCTTCCTCCACAAGATCAACCTTTCGGCCTAACTTTTCTTCCAGTTCGCGGAGCATGCGCACATAGGCAAACAACCCAATTGGAGTGCTTCGGTCGAACTCTACCAGTATATCGACATCACTGTCCTCCGTCTGCTCGCCACGAGCAAAGGAGCCAAACAGCCATGCTCTCAGGACGGGCTGCGTCTTGAAGTATTCGGCTATCTGCTGTGTCATCATCTGTGTGCTCATAAGCGTAATCATCAGTTTCTGCAGGCAAAGATAGAAAGAATATTTGAACTTTCCAAACTTTTCGCTGATTTTTTATGAAGCGGGCTCCCTAAGACAGCAAACAAAAAAAGGGCAGGTCTCGTAAGTGAGGCTTGCCCATTGTGCTATTTATTTCACGCGGGTAAAGTCTATCGTTTCACCCGTTTCGTCACGAAGAGACAGATTGGTGTTTGTGAGCGTCACGATTGTCAGGTCGCCACCACTGGGGAAGCCATTTACAATCTCACCCTTAGAGTTCTCCATTGCCTGTTTCATCATGTTCTCAATCATCTTCTTCATCCCGGGGTTGTCCTTAACCATGCTCTCAATCTCGGGGGAGAACTTCATCTTATCGATGTTAATCTTGGCCTTGTTGGGATTGGTCTTCACGTTCACTTTGTCTCCCTTTCGAGTGTAGGTACAGGGCACATTCACCGATATGACGATTTCACCGACCTCAGGGTCATTCGAGATGACGACACCTTTCATGGTCAGCGTACTTTTCGCAAAGATAAAGTAGAAGTCCATCTTCTGTCCGTCCTCAATCATAGCTGTTTTCCACGTGCCTATAAGGCTCTGTGCCTGCATGCTCACGGCAAACAGGCAAGTCATTAACACAAAAAATAATTTCTTCATAGCTTTATTGTTTTTTTCAGATTAGTTTTGCAATGTTACGCCGCGGAGCCTGTATGGCTGGATAGCCAGTCGGCAGCGACCTTGTTGGCCTCGACTACAGGCCAACATCCATAAGTTCTTTCTTTTCATCATTTGTTTTATAATCATCTTCGAGTGCAAAGACGGTGCAAACCGAACGCAATGGAGCTTGCTCCAATGCTGAGGCGCAGCCCGTCTTCGCGGCATTCATGCCGCAAAGTTACGCATTTCCCGAGAACATTCAAAACATTTCCATGTTTTTTATTTGGTTTTCTACTCACTTATTCGTATCTTTGCAAACAAAAAGGAGACACTATGGACAGAACAACATGTGACATACTTGCAGAGATAGCACCCAAGGGATACCTTTTCGAGCCCACGGCCGAGAAGCTCAGGCAGGTGCTCAACGACATCATCGACGAGTACGAACTCGACCACGCTACGGTGCTGGCCTCGCTGGCTCGCCTCTCTGCCGCCTACGTCTATCAGCTGCAACGGAACATTGACGACGCTCACGGCAAGCAGGTGATGAAGGACAGTTTCAACACTTTCTTCGAGGCCTTCCTCGAATATTCCAAAGACGTTGACCTGCGACAGCAGCAGGAGGAGAAAACCTTGAACGAACGACTGGAAAGAAACTGAGACAAAAGGACTTATAGAATATGACTAACCCCCTGGCAAAACGACTGACTATCCGCATCATGGCGGTGGTTCTGGTGATGATGGGCGTCATCACCGGCGCAGTCTATTACTCCGTCAGGGAGTACATGCTGGAGGAGGCGCAGGAACGCTATGCGGGTGTCCTACTCCGAAACCTCGAGGAGCTGCGCCGCCGTCTGTCCGACGTGTACGTGGCTACGCATAACAACCTACACTTCATTGAGCAGGACGTAGAGAATCCCGAGAAGGTGACTGAGCACCTGAGACGCATGGTCAGCAACAACAAATCGATGGTGACGTGCGGAGTGCTCTACGAACCCAACCACTTCACCAACAAGAAGCGCTGCCTGGAGCTGTATGCCACGCGCGACTCTGCGGGTGTGGTGCATACAGGCAGCATAGAGAGCGACCGCAACTTCTACACGGGCTGGGAGTGCTACAAGCGCGTGATGGAGAACGACTCGGCCGACTGGTCGGAGGTATATTTCGAGACGAACGATCTGCTGCGCAACGGGCAGCAACGCCAGCTGACCACGTACTGTGAACCCCTTCACGACCGCGAGGGCCGGACAGTGGCCATACTCGGCTCGGACCTCCTGCTCGAGTTCCTGCGACGTGAGTTCATGGAAGACATCCTGGCCATCAACCAGAAGTACGAAAAGGGCAGCGACCACCAGTCGTACAGCTTCGTCATTGACCGTAACGGCAACTACATCATGCACCCTGACGAGAGCCGCATGCACAAAAAGAATTTCTTTGAGGATGCCAGAAGCAGCGGCAACACGATTGCCGACAACGTGATGACCAACATGAAGGAAAGGGAGAACGGTGCTGCGACGCTGGACATTGACGGCGTGCCGTCGTGGATCTACTACCGCACGGTGAAGCATGTGGGCTGGACCATTGCCATCGTGGTGCCCGAGGAGGTCATCTTCCGCAACGGGCGCATGCTGAACGGCATCATCCTGCTGATTATCATAGTAGGACTCATTGCCATCTACTTCATCTGCAGGCGCATGATTAACGACACCACCACGCCCGTCACCGCACAACAGGCCGCACTCGAACACGAGCTGAAGATAGCCAGCAACATACAGATGGCCATGCTGCCCAAAAGCCCACAGCCAGCAGACAGCACCCAACAGCTCTACGACATCCACGCCTCGGAGACGCCCGCCCGCGAGGTAGGCGGCGACCTCTACGACTACTTCGTACGCGCAGGACGACTGTTCTTCTGCATCGGCGACGTGAGCGGCAAAGGCATGCCGGCAGCCCTACTGATGGCCGTCATGCGGACGCTGTTCCGCAGCGAGGCACGCCGCAGCGACAATGCCGCAGACATCGTTGAGACAATGAACCGACTGCTCTGCGAAGAGAATACGGCCGACTACTTTGTCACGATGTTCGTGGGCATACTCGACCTTACGACGGGCCGCCTGGACTATTGCAATGCCGGCCACGAGGCGCCTGTTGTAGGAGGACAGCCACTAAACATCAAGCGCAACCTGCCAGTAGGCATACTGCCCGAATGGGAGTATGAAGGACAGCAGACGCAGCTGCAGTCGGGCGACATGATATTCCTCTACACCGACGGACTCAGCGAGGCTGAGAACCATGCCGGCAAACGACTGGGCAGGAGTCACGTGCAGCAGCTTGCCAGTCAGCATACCGACGAGACGCCACAGCAACTGGTGCAGCTGATGGAGGACGAGGTGCGGCGACATGCTGCCGACACGGAACAGAGCGACGACATCACGCTGCTGGCCGTCAAGTGGCTCAAGGAGCAAGAGTCCATGCAATGTACGCTGCACGCCTCGATGGACGAGATAAGCCGGCTGCAGCCCTTCGTAGAGCAAGCCTCACAACAGGCTGGCCTGAGCGACAAGGAGTCGAAGCGTCTGCGACTGGCCGTTGAGGAGGCTGTGGCCAACGTCATCAACTACGGTCAGGCAACCACCATCACGCTCACCGCACAGGCGGACAAGGGACTTCCCACCGAGGAGGCTGGCGGAGGCGTGCTCACCCTCACCATCGACGACGACGGACAGCCCTTCGACCCCACCCAGGGTTCAGACACCGACCTGACGGTGCCGCCCGACCAGAGGCCTCCCGGCGGCATGGGCATCATACTGCTACAACGGATGACCGACAGCCTGAGCTATCAGCGCACCGACGGTCACAACATACTGACTTTGACAAAAAACATCAATAAATAAGGTATAGAGATATGGATATTACTATTAACGAACAAGAAGGACGACTCACGGCTGCCATCATCGGCGACCTCGACAACGCTGCCAGCAGCCAGGCAGAACGCAGCCTCAGACCGCTGTTCCAGCGTACCGACTGCGACGTGGTCATTGACTGTACGGAACTCAACTACATCTCGAGCAGCGGACTTCGCATCCTGCTGAATGTCTATAAGCACACCCGCACCAACGGACACACCGCCACCCTGAAAGGCATTACCGACGAGGTGGCAGAAGTGATTGACCTGAGCGGACTCCTTCAACTGTTTAACGTCGAGAAATAAGAACTATGGCAAAAGAGGATGTGAAACAGATGCAGGAAGAGATTGACTTCCTGAAGAAAGAGGTAGAGCGACTGAAAGACGAGCTGCTGCGCGTGGTGAGCCGTAACATCGACCTGACCGAGCGGCTGGAATACGACGTGGAGCTGAGACGCCGCACGGAGGTGGCGCGTGAAATCATGGACAACCACGTGGAACGCCAGCGCAATGCCGACCTGAGGGACGACGGCCAGCTGATGGCACTCATTGAGATACTGGTAGAGAAGGACCGCCCCCATCTGCGTCCCGACTTCGACGCTGCGGCGCTGGCCGAGACGCTCGGTGTGACGCTTCACAGGCTGGAGCTGCTCTTCCGCCACCAGACCATACACCGCACGCCCGAAGCCTACATTGACAACCTGCGCACCCTTGCCGCACTCAGGCTCCTGCGCGACAAGCCCAACTACACCATTGCCGTGGTGGCCGAGGAGGCGGGATTCGCCAGCGTGCGCACCCTGCAACGCCGGATACAAGAGGCCATCGGCATGACTCCGGTAGATTACCGTCTGATCTTCTCCAGAGACCAATAAAGAGACATTTTATCCCCCGAAGCACCCCCTGATACGACAGATTTCAGGGGGTGTTTCCTTTCCTACCTGAGACGTGCCACCGAGCAGAAGCTGGTGGGCGACCACTATGGGCTCAAGGTGGTGCGCTCGTCGATTGGCGAGGTGGTGGGCGACCGCGAGGTTGACGGCGGCTCATGGGACTTCAACGCGGAGGCCTCGGCAGGCTTGGGTGGCGAGTTCGGTGCCAAGGTCAAGGTGTTCGGCTGGGAACTGGCCGAGTGGAAATACCCCTTCGACATCGGCAAGCAGAAGCCCATCTTCAAGTACCCCGAAGAGTAGTGTTTCATAAAAAAACTTAATGGGAGGAGGAAAACCGCCGATTATTCAGCGCAATTGACTACATTTGCAAGTATGATGACGACAGACAACAGACAGACAAAGAGGCGTATGCCCGCCGAGTGGGAGCGGCAGAGCGCGGTGCAGCTGACGTGGCCGCACAAGGACACCGACTGGGCACCGATGCTCGCCGACATCACCGCCGTCTATGAAGAGCTGGCTCGCGAAATCAGCAAGCGCGAGCAGCTCCTCGTCGTGGCGCCGGAGGGTACCGTCAAGCCAATTGTAAATTGTAAATTCGTAAATTGTAAATCTAACGACACCTGGGCGCGCGACCACGGCTTCATCACGGTCTTCGAGGAACAACCATCAAACATCAGACATCAGACATCAAACATCAAACATCTCCTCCTGGATTTCAAGTTCAACGGCTGGGGCGAGAAGTTCCCCGCCGACCTCGACAACGCTATCAACCGCCAGCTCTGGGAGAATACATCATCCATCATACATCATACATCAAACATCACCTACGAGCCCCATCTGGACTTCGTGCTCGAGGGCGGTAGCATTGAGAGCGACGGCCGCGGCACCATCTTCACCACCGCCTGCTGCCTGCTGGCGCCCCACAGGAACCAGCCGCTGACGCAAGCGGAGATTGACGAGCGCCTGAAGGAGTGGCTCGGAGCCGAGCGCGTGGTATGGCTCAAGCACGGCAGTCTGAAGGGCGATGACACCGACGGCCACATCGACACGCTCGTGCGCATCTGTCCCGACGACACTATATTATATATTGGGGCCGACGACGAGCACCCCGACCTGCTGCTCATGGAGCAGGAGCTGCAGACGCTGCGCACCCTGGACGGCCGTCCCTACCGACTGCTGCGACTGCCCATGCCCCGTCCCATCTACGACGACGGCGACCGCCTTCCCGCCACTTACGCCAACTACCTCGTGGTGAACGGCGCGGTGCTGGTGCCCACCTACGCGCAGGCCGACCTCGACGCGGAGGCAATGAGCATCATCCAGCAGGCGTTCCCCGACCGCGACATCGTCGGCATCGACTGCCGCCCCGTCATCCGCCAGCACGGCAGCCTGCATTGCTGCACCATGCAGTATTACTAACAAACCATGTAAAAGGAACGGCACCTCTCGCGTAGAGAAGTGCCGTTATTCTTGTGGAATATTTTCCTACTTGTTTTCGTCAGAGTATTTCTCCCAAAGGTACTTCGCAAAGATGCGGGCGGCACTCTCGACCTTAGCGGCGCAGGGACGCGTCTTGTAGTATTCAGCGGTGCGGGGAGAGGCAACGTAGCTGGAGGTGGCCTTCTCGTGACCCTTCAAGCCCAGTATCTCGGCACAGATGAGACTGCCATTCTCTGCCTCAGACTGCGCCAGCAGCTGCTGCACCACCTTGTAGCAGGCCGACTTACCCTCGCGGTCGCTGCCGACGGTCTGTCCGCAGTCGAGTCCCACGAGCATGACGATGCCGGACACGGCACCACACATCATGCGCAGGCGCCCTACCCCGCCGCCGAAGCCTGCCGCCACCTTCAGCGCCATCGTCTCGTCCATACCGTAGAGGTCGCAGAAAGCAGCGACGACACTCTGGCAGCAGCCATAGCCCTGCATGAAATTATCTACTGCACGATTCACTCTCGCTTCCAATTCCTGTTCTGTCATCATGATAGTATTTGTAATATGTAGTTTGCAAAGTTATGAAAAATTTGGCATTATTGCAAATGAGTGGCAAAATACCTTGTTAATTGTTCTTAAATATAGGAAAGCTGATTTGGATAGTTGGAATTATCGCAGTAATTTTGTAGCTCTAAACAGTACACATTATTATATTATTCATTTTATATTCAAACAACAAATGATTTATTCAACAGAAGTTAAGAACATGTGCAGCGTCTGCAAGGGCGCTTATCATGGACCTGCACCCATTCCCGAGGAGGGCAAATGGATTCAGGCAAAGGAGATTAAGGACATTTCTGGTTACACCCACGGCATTGGCTGGTGTGCACCTCAGCAGGGTGCCTGCAAGCTGAGCCTGAACGTGAAGGACGGTGTTATCCAGGAGGCCCTCGTAGAGACCATCGGATGTACTGGTATGACTCACTCGGCTGCTATGGCCAGCGAGATTCTGCCGGGCAAGACCATTCTGGAGGCTCTGAACACAGACCTGGTTTGCGATGCTATCAACACCGCTATGCGCGAACTGTTCCTGCAGATTGTCTATGGCCGCACACAGAGCGCCTTCTCTGAAGGTGGTCTGGCAATCGGTGCCGGTCTTGAGGACCTGGGTAAGGGTCTGCGCTCTCAGACTGGTACGCTGTATGGTACCGTTGCCAAGGGTACTCGTTACCTGGAGCTCACCGAAGGTTACATCACCAAGCAGTTCCTCGATGCCAACAACGAGGTATGCGGTTACGAGTATGTACACCTGGGCAAGATGATGGAAGCCGTGAAGAACGGTATGGATGCCAACGAGGCACTGAAGAAGTTTACCGGCTCTTACGGTCGTACGACTGAGGAGCAGGGAGCAGTAAAGGCTATTGACCCACGTAAAGAATAAGGAGGATACGACTATGATTAGAAAAGTACAGTTTGAGAGTCAGGAGCGCCGTATCAACCAGGTTCT
>CACXJZ010000061.1 GCA_902768105.1 uncultured Prevotellaceae bacterium | reverse complement strand
ACATGGCCCTCAGAGGTTTCATCTTCAATCAACGTGATATTGAAATCTGGTCGAACGATTACTTCCTGAAGTTAGCCGACATGATGGTGTTCAAGGAGTGATGAGATATTAATAGCAGCAGAAGATTGTTAGTTTCTTGTATGCAATTAGACAATTATACGTCTAAAGTATCAACAAATTCGCCAATCACTCTAAAATCCTCTGCATCCTCTTCATTGATGGTGATTGGATTATAATCGTGATTATATGGTTTCAACTCTATCTTCTCGTGCTGCCAATCGGATCATTTTTTACGTTGAAAATTTGGATGTTGGATCATGGGGAGTTAAGAACGATGTGTAATACAGAAACTTCAAAAAGTGATCAGTAGAACCGACCCCATGATCCCCAGACTGTAGCAAGCCAGTCAGTGACAGTGAAATAAAATCATTTCTTGTTGATAGTCAAGGAATTGTTAATCCTCTTATGGTTCAAAGTCTTGAGAAATCAAGACGAAATGAAGTGCTTAGGACTATGCTCTCTTTGGGGGCAGGAATCCGACAATTGGGGGCAGGAATCCGACAACTGTCAAGACTAACTGGTGTTTCGTTTGGAGTAATTCAAAAGTTGGCAAAATGATCAGAAGAACCGACCCCATGATCTTTTGCGCAATGGTTTAGGGAGCAGTTTGGATTACCTTAAAAAAAGGCTCAAAGGAAGGGAATTAGACTCTAAGCCTATCATTTTTTATCTGAGAAGCATGTATTTTTACTTTTTTCCTACATTTTTAATTATGATTTCGTAGATTTTTATTATATTTGCAGCGTTCTTCGGAACAAAGACATATTGAAACAACGAAGCGTTATGCTTTTCTTGTAATCGGAAACGTGAGAAACTTCCATGAGTCAGCAAGAGAGTGTGGCGGTTCGCGCGTATAGCGTGGACTGGTTACTACCTCTACTGACAAAGGTAATCTCACGACCTCCGATTGAAGAAGTGGCTAATCAGCGCCACGCTTCTAACATAAAAATGCTCTCGTGGTAGCAAAAGGGTAAATAAATCAAAAGCGTATGGGACTATTCAGCAGAAAAAGAAATCCAATTCCTCCATATGACAAATTGGAGGCCGAACAAAGGTATGCTTTATATTACTTGTTAGAATACCTGACAATGAAGGGAGTTCCATTGACTCAAATGTCTTGGGCTTTACAGTACTTGGAGAAAGCTGCTGTCTATTTTGGTATGACAAAAAAACAAATAGATGATTTCAAGCCTTTTTACAATACGTATGAAAAAATAACCCCCTACATAAAGCAAATTAAGAATCGACAGGTCTTGGAATTTATGATTAGCAATTGTTCCAACATCTTCATTTTAATGGATGGCGGAGAAGAGCATAAACGTCTAGGAGAACAGGCATACAAATTGTATGAAGAAATTGGTTTTTCATACGAGGAGGTTCGAACTATAGTTAATAAGTACAGATATAGAACTGATATATAACACAGCATTGCTATGAGAGAAGAGAGAGAACCAATCACCTTCCTCGAAGAAGGTTATGACAGCATGAGCCGTTATAGTAAAGACGGAAAGTATGCCTATTCTATCCCAGAAGATGGAATTTCTTATGGTTTAAGAAGTGGGTGTGCTGCACTTGAACTTAAAGGACGCGAATCGATGATACATGAATTGATACTTCCTACTTCTTTTTGTTCATTTAATGTAGAAAGCATTCATTGTCTTCCATATCTAAGAAAAATCACCGCATATTCTGAATTCAATTTCGTTTCTGATTATTCATTAGTTCGAGATGCCACAAAATATTGGCGTGGAACAAGGTTAGAGGAGATTTGTGTGCTTCCCTGGCTAATAGATAAATACAAGAAAATATTTGGATACTGGCCAGGACTAAGTGAAGCATCAATTAGAGTGACTGCTATCCCAGATGACATTGCATATAAGTTAGTAGAACAACATAGCAGTGGTTTTACAACAAGCAAAAATGGGAAAACGATAGTTAAGGTTGATAATAGTATCAAGGTTCTTGAAATTCCCGTTGAGATAGAACGAATTGCAGCTACAGCTTTCGACGAAAACAATAAAATAGAAAAAATTGTCATATTGGGGGATAGTGAGGACTACAATAAAAACCGTAGTTCTATAGATTTTGATAAGGGTGCCATTAACTCACTAATACATACAGAAACCTTGGTGTTCCAAGGGCCGATGCATACATCTTTCTATGATGATGTCTTAACTGGGGCAAAAATGCCTAACCTTAAGACAATTGTGTATCCTCTATGGAATTACAATCATTACTGCTTTAGAGGCAGCGAGGCTGAAAGTGCAAGCATACAAAGCTATGAAATAAAAGCAGAAAACTTTTCTTCTGTAGAATTGGTAGAAGAGGACGGTATCGTTTATACAAAGGATGGAAAGTTCCTTGTATCTGGCGTTGATTGTAAGTCAAAAATCATCCGCATTAAGGATGGTGTTGAAGAAATCTTCCAATATGCGTTCTGTTGTAATTTGTCAATAGAAGAAGTGTATATACCTCGATCTGTAACTAAAGTTGGGGAATGTGCATTTAAATCATGTAAGAATATCAAGAAGATAGTTTTCAATTTCTGTCAGATTACTAAGGATGCAGAATCCGCATTCTTTACATATTCACGCGAAATTCACTTCTATCTTCCAAGTTCGGATTTTTCATATGTATTAAAAAATCAGTACGAGAGTCTTCACAACAAATTTAGTAGGCAAGGATTAGGTGCTCTAACAGAAAAATTAACAAGCGAAGATTCTAATATTGTAATAGTACATACGCTGCCAGACTATGACGGTGAAATAACAATAGATGAAGAAACGGGATTTGTATATAATGAAAATGGTGATACTTTTGTGGGCATATTAACAGATAATGCGAAAAATATAAAAACAATCACACTACCCAATCATATTAGAAGTGTATCAAAAGATGCCTTTGATGTATTATCTCTGAAATCCATTGAAGAAATAATCGCCCCGGAATGTATACAGGTCATAGATATATACGATTCAGCAAAATCGTGTCGAACCTTAAAAACAATAGTAGCAGGGAAAGACAGGATTTCAATTGAAGATGGCGTTGCATATTATAATGGATATAAGGAAATCATTGATGTTTCTAAATCTGTGAAAATTCAAAATTTTGTTTGCAAAGAAGGTGTAGAGATAATTTCTTCTTCAGCATTTGAAGGACATAAGGAATTAGTTACTATACAACTACCTCAAACTATAAAGTACATTTCAGACAGAGCATTTGCAAATACAGGAATCTCAAAAATTACTTTTCCTGCATCATTGACCCGAATTGGCAAGGAAGCTTTTTCAAATTGCAAGTTATCAGCTGTCATTTTTGAAGGACAGATTGCTGATGGAGCCAATGCTTTTGACTATGCAGATTTCGATTCTTCTGCTTATATAAAAGTTCAGAAGATATATAAAGAGTCATTCATTAGCAAATACCCCAAACTGAAAAGTATTGTTAAGACCCCATTACCCAAATGGCTTAGCTGGCTGGAGTAAAAAAACTATTAATAACACACTTATCTTAGTGTTTAAAACATTTATTTAGGATGCCACGTTTTTGATTACGTGGCATCCTAAATAAATTACAATATTTGCAAGGCCTTAAATAAACCTCTATGTACAACAATATTCTCATTAAAGTTGAACCTTGCCTCTGGATTTGTATACCTAAAGAATGAAATTGTCCGATTTTTAGGCCTATTGCCAATAACGCTAAAATCAAAGAGTAATTGAAGGACATAATCTACATTCCCATTTTTAATTGTTCCTTTTTTATAATATTGGATATAAGTATCCTTAAACTCTTTAATTGTGAAGTTCCATTTTCGTATTTGAGATATAATAGAGAATATAACTAAGATATCAGGCAATTGTGCGTGTATTTCGTCTACAATTTCTTCTTTTAGATAATTTGAGAATCCTTTATCTACGCGTTTTACTGTTTGTGCAGTTATCTTTGTTTCTCCATTTTCAATAGTATTCTCAGCGCATACCTGTAAATACTTTATATAATCTCTTGGCCTTAATTGTGTGCTAAGAGTAATATAATGAAACAGGTCTGTTTTCTTTTTGGAATTACCGCCTAAATTAATTGTTTGTCCAGTAAAAATTGTGCTCCAAGCTTTTTCAAATGGCAGGACATCCCCATTAGGGTCTATAGCTTTCGAAATACGATAAGCTAACATTGATTTAAGTTTCTGCTCATCCCATTCAAGGGCTATTTTAAAATCACCCCATTTGTTTTTGTCTGTATCTTTGATGAGCAAATAAATATCATCCCTTAAAAAAACTACAGGGCAGACTATATGACTCTTTTCCCTAAATATTGATTTGATGTCTTGAACTGCTTTAAAAAGGCTTGTAATCAAATATACATACTGTGAACGTTCCTCCGTTGTTTCAAAGTCACGATAATCCTCATCAAGTTCATCAAAAATAACGTAATAGTTAGAGTCATCGATATAATTCTCGATGATGTCTTCTAAGATATTCGTTTTTTCAATCCAAGAGAGACTCTCAAATTTTGATATTTTATCAACCTTTATATTCCCTCCTGAGCCCAATATTTGTGCGCCAAACTCTTTTGTAGTCCAACTATCTATCAGACGAGAAAGAGATTTTATTGTTGTTGGCGGATATAGTTTTTCTAACAGGGTTCTTAACTCACCATCAATTCCCTGATTTTTAACCATTAGGCGACATATGCATGAATAAATAATATACTTCCAAATCGTGATATACTGGTTGGGCTTAGTGTATTTCCCGTTTTGTAAGGCATACAGCTCATTGAAAGGGAAATTCTTGAATGACAGCTGCTCTGTAAAAATTTTATATCCTGTTGACGCATTCTCATTACAGAGGTTTAAGATATATTGGCTAATTGCAGACTTACCACTCCCTTTTCTACCCACAACATAAAATTTTTCACCACTAAGAACTTTTGCGGCTTCTTTTACATGAAAGAAATAACGCATATTATCTTCCTGCTTAGCTTCCAGCTTCCATTTTTCTGATATTTCAGATAAAACACTCATATAATTACAATTTTAATAGTTTTCTATTATTATCCTCCAATACGTGCATTTGCTGAATAGCAATCTGATTGAGTTTCACAAGTCTCTCACCTTGTGGCACACCATCATTGATAAGCACGGCATTGATGTTCTCCATATTCGACAAGCATATCAATTCATTGATGGTGGCATAGTCGCGGATATTGCCTTTCAGTTCTGGATTTGATTCGCGCCATTGCTTGGCTGTCATTCCAAACATGGCCACATTTAGCACATCGGCTTCTTCGGCATAGATAATACTTGCCTGTGCAGGAGTGATTTCTTCTGGAATCAGATGACTCTTAATGGCATCAGTATGGATATGGTAGTTAATCTTAGATAGTTCTCTCTTAGCCGTCCAACCCAACATTTTCTGCTCCTCGGCTTTCAGCCGTTGGTATTCCTTGACCAGTAGCAGTTGGAACTTAGGACTTATCCACATGCCAAAGTGATAGGCAATATCGCGATGGGCATAAGTGCCACCATAACGTCCGGCTTTGGAGAAAATACCAATAGCACCTGTCTTTTCTATCCATGTCTTGACTGACAGAACAAAGTTATTGCTGCCCGCCATGTTTCTAAATGTACCGAATTCGGTACAATTAAAATTGGGATTGTAGAGCATTTCCCATTCTCCAAGGTACTCAATTGTGCTTTTCAGACTGAGCCAGCGGAAGATAATGTGCTCTTGCAACTGGCTACGAGCCATATCAGTCAATGAAATATAATCATCGTCATTATGAGAAACGATGGTAATCTTTGCCATAAGATTGTATCTATTATGAATTATGTGTGCAAAGATAGCACAAAATCATGAAACAAAAGAAGAAAGAGTGAAAAATCCCTCAAAAGTTTTGCCGTCTCACATATTCTGTGTACCTTTGCATTCGACAATGAGTCATAAAACGGCTGGTGACTCTGCATCGGGTGTTCATTGAAAGCAATTCATAGCAGAATGTGGAATTGAGTACGGTCTCCAATTCGTAACCCCGTTTTTCCTCAATTCCCCAGACTGCCTTTATACAAAGAAAAGCTGAGAATTCTTCCAAAGTTACGAAAAAACGAGAGAAATGCAAAAGAAAAGTGCATTTTCTTTTCATTTCCGAGTGCATTGTAACTTCGGCGAAGCCAAAGTTACGAAAAAACGAGAGCAGAACAAAATAAAATCATTTATTTTTTATGCCGAGAGTGTTAACTTCGCGTCTGTAAGGCGCAATATTACTATTCCTCGCCGGGCTTATTTTGGCCAAAAGATGTTAATTCTCGTACAGAAAAGGAACGTTTTCTTCTTTTTCTATTCTAAAAATTGTTATTCTACGTGTAAGTGTGCTATGAAGGCATGGATAACCTTCAAGCACACAACGGGGACACGTATTCAGCATACCCGTGGCATCAACTCTGCATTTGTCTTAGGTACATAATTGAGAGTGGTAGTTTCAAACAGGAAAAAGGAACTAAAACCGATTATTTCAGCAGTCAAAACGCCGTTTATGTGATGACAAGACGGCGTTTCGTAGGGAAGAAGAACGCCAGTTGAAGGGATAAAGAACGGCGATCGTAGGGAGAAACTGCCGTTCTTGTCGGGGTACAGACGGTCGTGAAAATTAAATAACACGCCCGTGAAAATTAACTTTCACGGGCGTGTCACTTATGTTTCACGGGCGGGGAATTCCGCGCCTATTTTGTTCCTTTACTTACAAGCGGCCTATAGTGGAGCTGGTGCCCCTCTCTTATACGCTCAAGTCTTGGACTGTCGCCTTCGCACAGGCTGTTCAGAAAACGCCTTGCAGAGACATATTTCAGTCCGCTGTAACCACAGAAAGCCCTGATGGTGGTGTAGCCTTTGCGCAGACTCTTCTGCAGAGCCTCCTCAAGCGTAATCTTGGAACGTACGGCCTCGCGGTCGTAAGGGTCGATGTACTTCAGGAAGCCATCATCCAGCCGGTTCTCCAGTTCCTGGATGAAACGTTTGGATGGGATGAACTCTATGCCAGCGAGATAGACATCGCTGTGCTTCACTTTCTTGGGGTCAGAAAAGTCACCCTTGATTTTCAGCTTCGGAGCAAACGAACCAATGGGTGTTATAACGCGCGAGCCGTCCATCATAAAAGAAACTGCCACTTCGAGAAAGGTTTCAAACACGCGGTTCACCTCACCGCTCGGTATGGCGCGGTACTTGCTGCAGAACTCGTCAATCCAACCAATGCTCCACTTCCTCGTCGATGCAGGACGGGCATAGAGGAGCGGCTTGCCGTTTTCGTCTGTCGTAGGACGCGGCAACAGTTCAAACATCATTCCTTTCTTCTTACGTGGCATAACTTGGTTTGTTTTCGTTGTTTAATGGTTCAGATATCTTCTGCAAAGTTACGAAAAAAGTTTGAGGTTTGCAAGTTTTTCCCCATTTTTTTGCTTTGTTGTTGTGTTTTTATTTTGCCTTAAAATGCGTTAAAATTGCAGGAATGCTTGGCTATATGCATAAAATTGTATAATTTTGCAGTCGTTTTAGCATAAATATACGATTAATGAAGATTAAGAACAACAGATTAGAGGCCCTGCGCATGATTATTTCGAGTCAGCAGTTAGGCAGTCAGGAAGAGCTTTTGGCGGCCTTGCAGAACGAAGGTTTCAAGCTGACGCAGGCCACGCTGAGCCGCGACCTGAAGCAGCTGAAGGTGGCAAAGGCGGCCTCGATGAGTGGCAATTATGTCTATGTGTTGCCCAACGAGACGATGTACAAGCGCGTGAGCACTCCCCAGCAAATCAGGGAGATGATGCATGTGCCTGGTTTTCAGTCGATAAACTTCTCTGGCAACATGGGCGTCATCAAGACGCGTCCAGGCTATGCCAGTTCGATTGCGTGGAACATAGACAACAGCGACGTGCCGCAGATTCTGGGAACGATTGCTGGCGACGACACCATCTTTATTGTCGTAAAACAGGGCTACACGGAGCAGGAGGTGATTGACGCGCTGAGCGAAGTGGTGCCTAACATGAAGTAAGGAAGCATACATATTTATATTATGGAACAAGAAACAATTGAAGTGTTGGTTGCAGGTCCCGAGCACGAGACCTATGTAGATACTATTCTGCAGACCATCGCAGACGCCGCAAAGGTACGTGGCACAGGTATTGCCAAGCGAACACATGAGTACTTAGCAACGAAAATGAAGGAAGCGAAGGCAGTCATCGCCCTCTCGGACGGGCGCTTTGCCGGCTTCAGCTATATTGAGACATGGGGCAACAAGCAGTACGTGACGACGAGTGGTCTGATAGTACATCCCGACTTCCGAGGCCGTGGTGTTGCCAAGAAAATCAAGGACATGACGTTCTCGCTGGCCCGTACGCGCTGGCCGCATGCCAAGATTTTCTCCCTGACCAGCGGTGCGGCTGTGATGAAGATGAACACGGAGCTGGGTTATCAGCCTGTGACGTTTGCCGACCTGACTGACGACGAGGCCTTCTGGCGCGGTTGTGAGGGTTGCTGCAACGTGGACGTGCTGCACCGCACGGGCCGTAAATACTGCATCTGCACGGCCATGCTCTACGACCCCGAGGAGCACTTGCCCGCCAAGATACCCGAAGAGGTGATTGAGCGAATCAAGGAACTGGACGAGAAATGAAACAACGGACTCCGCGGATGAAACGGATTTTTACAACGAATAATAACGAATTACATAAATAGATATGGCAAACAAGAAAGTAGTAGTAGCATTCAGTGGTGGACTTGACACCAGCTACACCGTGATGAAACTGGCCCAGGACGGCTGGGACGTATATGCAGCCTGCGCCAATACCGGCGGCTTCTCTGCTGAGCAGTTGAAGACCAACGAGGAGAACGCCTATAAGCTGGGCGCGAAGGCTTACGTGACGCTCGACGTGACGCAGGAGTATTATGAGAAGTCCTTGAAGTACATGATATTCGGCAACGTGCTGCGTAACAACTGTTACCCCATCAGCGTATCGTCAGAGCGCATCTTCCAGGCCATCGCCATTGCCCGCTATGCGAAGGAAATTGATGCTCAGGCCATTGCACACGGAAGCACGGGTGCCGGCAACGACCAGATACGTTTCGATATGACGTTCCTCGTGATGGCTCCCGGCGTGGAGATTATCACGCTGACACGCGACAAGAAGCTGACGCGCAAGGAAGAGGTGGATTTCCTGAATGAGCACGGATTCTTTGCTGACTTCACGAAGCTGAAGTATAGTTATAATGTCGGCATCTGGGGCACCAGCATCTGTGGTGGCGAGCTGCTCGACCCCACGCAGGGTCTGCCTGAGGAGGCTTACCTGAAGCACGTGACGGCCAAGGAGCAGGAGTCGTTGCTGAAGATTGAGTTCGAGAAGGGCGAGATTGTCGGCGTGAACGGCGAGAAGTTCACGGACAAGGTGAAGGCCATCCAGAAGATCGAGGAGATTGGCGCCAGCTACGCCATCGGCCGTGATGCCAACGTGGGCGACACAATCATCGGCATCAAGGGTCGTGTAGGCTTCGAGGCTGCCGCTCCGAAGCTTATCATTGAGGCCCACCGCCTGCTAGAGAAATCGACGCTCTCGAAGTGGCAGCAGTACTGGAAGGACCAGGTGGCCAACTGGTACGGCATGTTCCTGCACGAGAGCCAGTACCTGGAGCCCGTGATGCCCGATATGGAGGCGATGCTGACCTCGAGTCAGCGCAACGTGACGGGTACGGCCATCCTGAAGCTGCGTCCCTATGGCTTCGAGACGGTAGGCATTGACTCAGAGAACGACCTGACGAAGTCGAAGCTCGGCGAATATGGCGAGACGCAGACGGGCTGGACAGCTGACGAGGCCAAGGGCTTCATCAAGGTTAGCTCTACGCCGCTCCGCGTCTATTACGGCATCCACAAGGATGAGAAAAGGTAATAGGGCGAAATGTAAAAATGTAAAAATTAGAAAATGTAAAAATGAGAATAGGAATATTAGGTGCTGCAGGCTACACGGGCGGAGAGTTGATTCGACTGCTGCTGAACCACCCCGAGGCAGAAATCGTGTTCGCTAACTCAGAGAGCAATGCAGGCAATCTGGTGAGCGACGTGCATGAGGGGCTGATAGGTGACAGCGACTTGCGGTTTACCAGCGACTACCCCTTCAATCAGGTGGATGTGGTGTTCTTCTGCTTTGGTCACGGCAAGAGTGAGCAGTTCCTGAAGGAGCACAACATTCCTGCGAACGTGAAGATTATCGACCTGGCACAGGACTTCCGCATCAAGGGTGACCACGACTATGTATATGGTTTGCCTGAAATCAATAGGGAAGAGATAATGAGGGCGCAGCACGTGGCTAACCCGGGCTGCTTTGCCACCTGTATCCAGGTCGCACTCCTGCCCGCTGCCCATCTGAATCTGCTGAAGGACGATGTGGCGGTGAACGCCATCACAGGTTCGACAGGAGCTGGTCAGAAGCCTGGTGCAACGACGCACTTCTCGTGGCGCAACAACAACCTGAGCATCTACAAACCTTTCCAGCATCAGCACATTGCGGAGATTCGTCAGTCGCTGAAGCAGGTACAGGGTTATCTCGATGCCGACATCGACTTCATCCCCTATCGTGGCGACTTTGCGCGTGGCATCTTCTGCACCGCTGTCATCAAGACGCCTGCCCCAGTAGAGGATGTGATTGAGGCTTATAAGGACTTCTATCGGGATGCCGCCTTTACCCACTACTGCGACAAGTCTATCGACCTGAAGCAGGTGGTGAACACCAACAAAGCTCTGGTACACGTAGAGAAATACGGCAACAAGCTGCTCGTCACCTCTGCCATCGACAACCTGCTGAAGGGTGCCGTTGGTCAGGCTGTGCAAAACATGAATATCATGTTCGGCATCGACGAGAAGGCTGGATTAAGGCTGAAGGCGAGCGCCTTCTAACAATAAAAAGAAAGGAAACAATATGAAACTATTTGATGTCTATCCACTGTTCGACGTGAACATCGTCAAAGGTGAGGGATGCAAGGTTTGGGACGATAAAGGTCAGGAATACCTGGACCTCTATGGTGGGCATGCCGTCATCAGCATCGGCCACTCACACCCCCATTATATCAAGAAGGTTTCGGAGCAACTCAACAAGATTGGGTTTTATTCGAATTCAGTAATCAACAAGCTGCAGCAGCAGTTGGCAGAGCGTCTCGGCAAGATTTCCGGCTACGACGACTACCAGCTGTTCCTCATCAACAGCGGTGCCGAGGCCAACGAGAACGCGCTGAAGCTGGCATCGTTCAAGAATCCTACGGCCACGCGCATCCTGTCGTGTGAGCATGCGTTCCACGGACGTACATCGCTGGCTGTCGAGGTGACCAACAACCCGAAGATTGTGGCCCCGCTGAACGACAACCACCACGTGCGCTTCCTGCCGTTGAACGATATTGAGCCGTGGGTACGTGAACTGTCGCGCGGTGGCGTGGCTGCCGTCATCCTGGAGCCCATACAGGGTGTGGGCGGCATCCAGATGGCTACTCCCGACTTCGCCCAAAAGCTGGCATACGCTTGCAAACGCTTTGGCGCAACGCTGATTTGCGACGAGATTCAATGCGGTTACGGACGTAGCGGAAAGTTCTTTGCCCACCAGTGGTTAGGCATCAAGCCCGACATCATCACCGTAGCCAAGGGCATTGCCAATGGCTTCCCGATGGGCGCGGTGCTTATCAGTCCTGAGTTCGAACCCGTCTATGGACAGTTGGGCACGACGTTCGGCGGCAACCATTTGGCTTGTGCTGCCGCGTTGGCTGTGCTCGACGTGTTTGAGGAGGAGAACATCGTGAACAATGCCCATGAGGTGGGCGAATATCTCGTCAACGAGATTAAGAAGATTGAGAGCGAGAAGATCAAGGAGGTTCGCGGACGTGGTCTGATGATTGGCATCGACCTCGCTGTGGCTCATAAGGAAGTGCGTCAGCCGCTCATCTATCAGGAACATTGCTTTACTGGCTGTGCCGGAGCGAATGTGCTGCGCCTGTTGCCGCCGCTGTGCTTGTCGAAGGCTGAGGCAGACGAATTTGTTGAACGATTCAAAAGAGTATTATGAAGATAGCAATCATTGGTGCTGGCGCTATGGGTGGCGCCATCGCCGAAGGCCTTATCAAAGGCGATTATGTAGAGAATGCAGATATCTGCGTAGCTGACCCGCTGCGCGAGACACGTGAGAAATTTTCCGCGCTGGGAATTACTGCTACGCCCAGCAACCAGTTGGCTGCGCAGGGTGCAGACATTGTCTGTGTCGTGGTGAAGCCTTGGCTGGTGGAGCAGGTGCTGACAGGCTTGCGCGACGTGCTCGACTATGAGCACCAGACGCTGGTGGTTGTGGCTGCCGGCGTGAAGTCTGAGGACATTACGACGTGGTTGGCGAAGGACGGCAAGATGATGCCGCTGTTCCTTTGTATCCCCAACATCGCTGTGGCTGAGCTGCAGGGCGTGTCGTTCCTCGTGGCTTGTGCAGACGCATCGGCTCAGCAGACAGAGCAGGTACAGGCGTTGTTCGACTCAATGGGTAAGACCTTCATCACGGACGAGCAGCATCTGGGTGCCGGCACGACGCTGGCATCGTGTGGCATCGCATACGCCATGCGTTACATCCGTGCTGCCGCTGAGGGCGGTGTGGAGCTGGGCTTCAAGGCCGACGATGCCAAGCGGATTGTGATGCAGACCATGCGTGGAGCCGTTGAGTTGCTCGAGGCTAGTGGCATGCACCCCGAGGCTGCCATCGACCTGGTAACCACCCCTGGCGGTGTCACCATCAAGGGACTGAACGAGATGGAGCATGCAGGCTTCTCCTCGGCTGTGATTCGCGGGCTGAAGGCTGGCGCAAAATAAAGTAGTTAAGAAGTTAAGAAGACAAAGAATATGGTAGATGAACAATTGAAACAGATTGGCGAACGTCTGCGTGGACTGCGCGACGTGCTGGACATTCCCGTAAGCGAGATGGCCGACACCATTGGTATCTCTGCGGAGAAGTATGAACAGATAGAGGCAGGCGAGGTGGATATTACCATCTCGAACCTGATGAAAATAGCCCATAGGTATGGTGTCAGCGCTGAGGAGCTGATGTTTGCCGAGGCACCGCACATGAAGTCGTACTTCGTGGTGCGCAAGGGACAGGGCATGTCGGTGGAGCGCACGAAGGCGTACAAATACCAGAGTCTGGTGAGTGGTTTCGTGAACCATAAGGCCGATGTGTTCATTGTTACCGTGGAGCCGAAGCCTGGCGTGCGTACCATCTATAAGAATACGCATCCCGGACAGGAATTCAACCTCGTGCTGGAGGGCCAGATGGAACTCTATATTGGTGGCAAGACCATGACGCTCAGCGAGGGCGACAGCATCTATTTTGATTCGTCGAAGCCGCACGGTATGCTGGCTGTGGGCGACAAGGCCGTAAAATTCTTAGCATTTACAGTAGAATAAGTTATGATAGAGAGATTTTTAAAGCAGACGCATTTCGAGTCTGTTGAGGACTACAATAAGAACTTGGAGTTCATCATTCCAGAGAATTTTAACTTCGCCTATGACGTGATGGACGCATGGGCCGAGGAGAAGCCCGATGGACTGGCTATTCTCTGGACCAACGACCAAGGTGAGGAGATTCGTACGACATTTGCAGAATTAAAGGAGCAGACGGACCAGGCTGCGTCGTATCTTCAGACCCTTGGCATCGGCAAGAACGACCCCGTCATGCTTGTTCTGAAGCGCCGCTATGAGTGGTGGGTGGTCATGCTGGCCCTGCACAAACTGGGAGCCGTCGTCATTCCTGCCACGCACATGCTGACGAAGCATGACATCGTGTATCGCAACACTCGTGCAAGCGTCAAGGCTATTATCTGCGTGGATGATGCCTACGTGGTGAGCCAGATCCAGGCTGCCATGCCCGAGAGTCCTACGGTCAAGCAATATATTGCTATTACAGATCACGGCAAACCCATCCCTGAGGGATTCCACGACTGGCAGTCAGAGTGGAAACAGGCACCGTCTTTTGTGAAGCCTGCCTTCGTGAATAGCAACGACGACACGATGCTGATGTACTTCACCAGCGGAACGAGTGGCGAGCCCAAGATGGTGGCTCACGATTATCTCTACGCTATGGGACACCTCTCTACGGGCGTCTTCTGGCACAACCTGCACGAAGGCTCGCTCCATCTGACCGTAGCTGATACGGGCTGGGGTAAGGCTGTATGGGGAAAGTTCTACGGCCAGTGGTTTGCTGGTGCAACGGTCTTCGTCTTCGACCACGAGAAGTTCAATGCCGACACGCTGCTGCGCCAGATTGAGAAATATCGCGTGACATCGTTCTGCGCACCGCCGACGATATACCGTTTCATGATTCGTGAGGACTTGTCCAACTACGACCTTTCGTCGCTCGAGTATTGCACTACGGCAGGCGAGGCGCTGAACCCCGCTGTGTTCGACAAGTTCAAGGAGAAGACCGGTATTCAGATGATGGAAGGCTTCGGACAGACTGAGACTACGATGACGCTGGGCACCTTCCCATGGATGACGCCGAAACCTGGCTCAATGGGTATTCCCAATGCCCAATACGACATCGACCTGCTGCGTGCCGATGGTACCCCGTGCGAGGACGGTGAGAAGGGTGAGATTGTGGTTCGCGTGGGTGACAAGAAGCCCATCGGACTCTTCAAGGAATACTACCGTGACCCTGAGCTGACACGCGAGGCCTGGCACGACGGCATCTACCATACCGGTGATATGGCTTGGCGCGACGAGGACGGTTACTACTGGTTTGAAGGCCGCATTGATGACGTTATCAAGTCAAGCGGCTACCGCATCGGCCCGTTTGAGGTGGAGAGTGCGCTGATGACGCATCCCGCCGTCGTGGAGTGTGCCATTACGGGTGTGCCCGATGATATCCGAGGCATGGTGGTCAAGGCTACCGTCGTACTCGGCAAGGAGTGGAAGGACAAGGCTGGCGACGATCTGGTGAAGGAGTTGCAGCAGCACGTGAAGAAGGAGACCGCTCCCTATAAGTATCCGCGTAAGACCATCAGCGGAAAGATTCGTAGAGTGGAAATCAGACAAAAGGATGCGAAATGAAACACCGTTTAGTCATCAAGATTGGTTCGAACGTTCTGACAAGAGCTGACGGCAAACTCGACGTGACGCGTATGTCGGCACTGGTCGATCAGATAGCCTGGCTCCGGCAGCATGAGTACGAGGTTATTGTCGTCTCGTCGGGAGCTGTGGCCTGTGGACGTCGGGAACTGAAAGTGGAGCACGAGCTCGACTCGGTTGAGCAGCGACAGCTGTATTCTGCCCTGGGCCAGGTGAAGCTCGTGGGACTGTACTACGACCTGTTCCGCGAGTTCCATATCCACGTAGGACAGGTGCTGACGATGAAGGAGAACTTCGAGCCCGGTGAGCAATACGAGAACCAGCGGGCCTGCATGAAGGTGATGTTGGAGAACGGCGTACTGCCTATTGTCAACGAGAACGACACCGTATCTGTTACGGAGCTGATGTTTACCGACAACGACGAACTGAGCGGACTCATTGCCAAGATGATGGAGGCCGATACGCTCATTCTGCTCTCGAACATCGATGGCATCTACGACCGTCATCCTGACGACCCTGCCGCCAAACTTATCAGTGAGGTGGCTCCAGGACGCGATTTGTCGGAATATATCCAGCCAGAGAAGAGCGCCTTCGGGCGTGGTGGCATGCACTCGAAATACACTACCGCGCAGAAGGTCCAGCAGGCCGGTATTCGTGTTATCATCGCCAATGGTGAGCGTGAGAATATCCTCATAGACCTTATTGAACGTCAGAACGAAACCCCACATACAGCATTTACACCATGCAACTGAAAGAGACATTTGAGAAAGTGAAGCGGGCCAGCAAGAGCTTCGCCCTGCTGACAGACGCGCAGCGCAACGACATACTGAACGCTGTGGCCGATGCTATTATTAATAATAAGGAGAGAATTCTCAGTGCTAATGCTGAGGACCTGGCGAAGATGGACAAGAGCAACCCGCTCTATGACCGTCTGATGCTGACCGAGAAGCGCCTGACGGACATCGCCGGCGACATGCGTAACGTGGCAACACTGCCTTCGCCCCTTGGACACGTGACCAAGCAGAAAACGCTGCCGAACGGTCTGCGCCTGTGTCGCGTCAGCGTGCCCTTTGGCGTCATTGGCATGATTTACGAGGCCCGTCCCAACGTTACGTACGACGTGTTCTCGCTATGCTTCAAGAGCGGCAATGCCTGTGTGCTGAAAGGCGGCAAGGATGCAGATACTAGCAATCGCGAAGGCGTGGCTCTGATTCACGAGGTGTTGGAGCGCTTTGGTGTAAACCCTGACGTTGTAACGCTACTTCCTGCCACCCATGAAGCAACGGGCGAGATGTTGAATGCCGTGGGTTATATTGATCTCTGCATCCCGCGTGGCGGCCGCAAGCTCATCGATTTCGTACGTGATACCGCCCGCATCCCCGTCATTGAGACCGGTGCTGGTGTCGTCAATACCTACTTCGACAAGGACGGCAATTTGGAAATGGGCCAAGCAATCATCACCAATGCCAAGACCCGCCGTGTTAGCGTCTGCAATGCGCTCGACTGTCTCATCATTCACGAGAGCCGACTCGCAGACCTGCCCGCTCTCTGTGAGAAGATGGCTGAAAAAAAGGTTGTCATCTATGCAGACGCAAAGGCCTTTGCAGCTCTCGACAACAAGTACCTTTATCTGGAGCATGCTACGGAAGACAGTTTCGGTACGGAGTTTATGGACTACAAGATGGCCATAAAAACCGTTAACTCACTCGAAGAGGCACTGGCTCACATCGACGAAAATGGTTCTGGACACAGTGAAGCCATCATAACGATGGACGAGGCTACTGCCCGTAAGTTCCAAGCTCACGTTGATGCGGCCTGTGTCTATTGGAACGCCCCCACGTCGTTTACCGACGGAGCTCAGTTTGGCTTGGGTGCCGAGATAGGTATCTCCACTCAGAAACTTGGCCCGCGCGGCCCTATGGCGTTGGAGGAAATCACAACCTACAAATGGCTCATCGAGGGCGAGGGACAGACGCGTCCGTAGAAACCTGTATCACAACAGAAACCTTATAACAATGAAGAAATTCTTATTATCATTGGTGGCAATGGCTGCCGTTACAACAATGAATGCACAGAAAATGCTTATCCTCTACTATTCTGAAACAGGAACGACCAAGGCAGTCGCTGAGGAATTGCAGAAACAGCTCGGCGCCGACATCGAGAGTATTGAGCTTGTGGAACCCTACACTGGCGTGTTCCAGGAAACCATCGAACGCGGACAGCGTGAACTGCAGAGCGGACAGCTGCCCGCACTGAAGCCGTTCACGAAAAATCCTGCCAACTACGATGTCATCTTCCTCGGATATCCCATATGGTTCGGTACCTACGCCAACCCCATTGCTACGCTCATCAAGCAGTACGACTTCGCTGGCAAGACCATTGTCCCTTTCTGCACCTTTGGCAGTGGAGGACTGAACACGTCGAGCGATGCGTTGCGTGAGGACCTGCCTAAGGCAACGATTGCCAAGGGTTACGGTGTGCGTGCGGCTCGCCCGCATGCTGTCGCCAAAGAGCTAGACCGCTTCTTGAAGGAAAACGGTTACAAGGAAGGCACCATTGAGAAGCTGCCTGAGTTCTCAGAGCAGCATCCCGTAACCGCTGCCGAACGTGCTATCTTCGATGCCGCCTGCTCTAGCTACCAGTTCCCGCTGGGTACGCCGCAGACCGTAGGCCGCCGCACCACGCCTGACAGCACCGAATTCAAGTTCACTGTCACTGGACGCGGATTCAATGGTCAGGAATCGACTTCCATCATCTACGTTACCCTTTCAGACGACGTTGATTCCAAGCCCGAATTCACGGAAGTAGTCAGGTAAACGAAATGATCTTTTATTGACAAGAAAGTGCCAGCCCTCGTAATCTCGAAGGGCTGGCACAGCTTTTGGTACAGATGCAGTAATTTATTCGTCGGCAGTGATGTCTTCTATCTGCTCGATAATCTCCTGATACTGGCGCTGGGTCTTGAAATGCATTTTGAATCCGACAATGGCTCCTATGACGGCTCCGCAGGCTATGCCATAAACCATGTAGCGTACTGCTTCTGCATCTTTCTGATAGAACTCCCAGGTGAGCCACGCCAGCCAACAGATGACTGCGGGGATGCCGAAGAAGAGCCAGTTGGCATCGAACTTCTTGGCACGGGCCATTTTGCGACCTACTTCTATCATATTCTTACTCATCATGTTCGAGTTGCTGACGGCAAGACTGTTGTAATAGGTTGCTCCTGCGCAGATGAGCATGAAGATGCTGGTGGCAATCCAGAAGGCGAGGGAGAGTCCCTGGCCTAAGACTAATACAAAATAGGTGTAGGGAATCATCAGCACAGCGATGGCCATAATCATGTAGTAGCGGCGCATGATTTTGTTGGCTGTATTCTTCATCGACTGGCGGATGATGCGGTCGTTCACAATCTCCTGCTGGCCCAGCTTCTT
Source organism: uncultured Prevotellaceae bacterium (assembly GCA_902768105.1). GTDB lineage: Bacteria > Bacteroidota > Bacteroidia > Bacteroidales > Bacteroidaceae > Prevotella. The sequence continues at coordinate 865 of CACXJZ010000061.1, read as the reverse complement.
TTTGAGGGTCTCCATCTGCTGGCGCATATTTTCTAATTCAAAATTCTCGTTGTTCATAATGCCTAATGTTTAATGATTAATCTTTGATGTTCTTTAATTGCTCTCGGATTCTATACAGACGAACGCTGACGTTCTTGGTCGAAATGCCGACAATCTGTCCGATTTCCTCGTACGATAGGTTCTCGAGCCAGAGCAGGACGATGGCTCTGTCGAAGGGTTGCAACTTCGATATACGCTTGTGGAGCATATCCACTTGGCGTGTGTCTTCGTCGCGGTCTTCAAAGAGGTTGATGTCCATTGTCAGCCGGACGGTGGTAGCGCGTCGCTTTTTCCTGTCGAGAGAGATACAGGTGTTGAGGGCGACGCGATAAATCCACGTCCGCATTTCAGAGCGATGCTCGAAGCTTTCAAAACCCTTCCATAGATTCACTAGTACCTCTTGGAACAGGTCGTTCACTTCGTCGGCATCTTGCGAGAACATATAGCACACGGTGTAGATGGTGCTCTTGTGTTCTGCAACAGTTTGCGCAAATTGTCTTTCTAATTGGTTCATTGTCTCGTCTTTTTTGAATCTTTTTGCCCATTAGACGCTACAAAGTTACGAAAAACTACACGAATCTCGATTTATTTTTCTTTTTTTTCTGTTAGGTAATGACACCGTTACCATAACGCGGTCCTATATATATAATAATGTGTAGCCATCTTTTACCCTTGACGAAAATCAACCGTTGTAACTTTTTTTGCGTTCTATTGAAATTTTTTCTTGAAAAAGATTTGTTGTTTCGAAAAAAGTTTGTACCTTTGCATCCGCTTTTGAGGGGGTGTCCCTTTGAAGCGTTGAAAAGAAGCGATCTTTGATAGACTT
>CACXJZ010000060.1 GCA_902768105.1 uncultured Prevotellaceae bacterium | reverse complement strand
ATACTTCTTGCCACAGATATCCAATATCACCTGATTGGCGGTGGGAGCATCAACACGGAAGTAGGCGCGGCGCTCGCTGTCAATCTTCGGGAAGTCCTGCCCAGGAATGGTGGTCTCAGCAATGACTGCATCGTCAGGCACGGAAAAGGGAGTATGTACGGCATAACCCATGAGCTCGAGCATCTTCTCACCATAGCGGCGACCCAGCTCACGATAGCCCGGAGCATCGAAATGCAGACGGTCGGGGCCGTTGGTACAGCCCGTAGAAGAAATAACATGGGCAGTATGCAGGGTCTTGGGCAGCTCGTTAATCTGCTTGTTGCAGGCAATACACTGGCCCTGACCATTGGCCTGAACCACCTCACCCGCCAGCAGGGGAACCTCCTCGGGCTTCAGCTGCAGGTCGCCTAGCAGATGGTCATACACGTTCTGAACCTTCAGTGCCCAGTCAGCCTCACCGGTATTCGACTCACCCTGGTGCATGAGGACACCCTTGATGACACCGTCCCGCTGTGCCTTCTTTGCCAGCGTAACAAGTCGCTCATAAGGATTGTTGCCGTAAGCTTCAAGCATACCCTTCATCCAACCCGGTGCGGTCTTGATGTAAGAAGCAATGCTATCGGGCATGAAGCCCTCGATGCGGATGCCACCGATGGCCACGTGGATGACGCCGACGCGGACATTCTCGGGCAGATTCTCTATCAGCGTGCGACCGAAGTAGTCGGCAGGCGTCAGACCGGTGTTAGGACGACAGAGCGGAGCAGATGCCTCACACCACTCGCCCATCTTACGGCCTCGCTGCGGGTCATCGACGGCGGGCATCAACAGGAAACGTGGACCAGGACTGGCAATGTCCTGAGCCTCCGGGCGTGCAGCGCCCTCCATGTTGGACTGTCCGAAACACAAGAAAATGTAGAAGTTAGGATCAACGTCGGCTTTCGCTCCTATGAAAGCCAAGCAGAGTAATGCTGCTGATAAAATCGTTCGTTTCATTGTCAAAAGTATTAAGTTTCTGTTATTTTTTCACGCCACAAAGGTACGAAAGATATGTGATTCCCCCATTTGATAATGTATCACAAACTATTGAGGATGTTACATCAAAACAAAAAAGAAGCCCGGACCTTCACTTTCTCAGTTTTTATGCTTACCTTTGCCACCGCTAAAATAAAACAAGAGAAATTATGAAAAAGTTTTTTATTTCGGTAATCCTGATTGCAGCTGCCACTGTCGTAGAAGCAGCTAAGCCTAAGCCTATCGGCATTACCGTGTACAACACCAAAAAGCAGACCATCACCGGCTTCGGAGCAGCCTGCTGTGACGGCGCCATGTGTCCCTTTGGCACAGACACAAATCCAGCAAAACTTCTCTATGGTGACGAATCGAAAATTGGACTGAACATCATGCGTATGGAGATTTCGCCAAACTTCGAGGGCGACATCAGGGTGCCTGAATGGGGAAACTGGGACAGTCCCTATGACTGGAACGGCTCGCTACCGTCAGCAAAGATTGTCAAGAAGCGTGGCGGCATTGTGTTTGGTACACCATGGTCACCTCCCGGTGAATACAAAACCAACGGCACTGCCCAGGGCGGCAATGCCGAGGACCAAGGCTACCAGGAAGGCAAGCTGCGTCCTGACTGTTACGCGAAATTCTTTCCCTGGCTGAACTTGTTTCTGGAGTGGATGCATAATCATGGTGTTGACGTTGATGCTGTGTCTATCCAGAACGAGCCTGACTGGTGGGTCAGCTATTCTGGCTGCCTCTATGAGCCAGAGGATCAGGTCATGCTGGTCAAGAACTTTGCCTACATGCTCGACCGCACGAAGTTTCCTGGCGTACGCCTTATCAGTGCCGAACCGTTAGGATACAGAAAAGATTATTTCGACGCATTGTTGAATGATGCAACCTGTCGCAAGCAGGTTGACATCTTCGCCGGACACATTTATGGCCACATGCCTCTCCAATACATCAAGCCTGTTGCCAGTGAGGCTCTTCCATTAGGCAAAGAGATTTGGATGACAGAGCACTCCGTGACGGACAATATCGATCACCTGCCCACATGGTACGAGAACCTCATCTTTGCCGAGGAGCTCAACGAGTGTATGCTGGCCGGATGTACTGGTTATATATATTGGTATATGCGCGCCCACTGGGCCTTTGTGGGTACGGGAGAGACGAAGTATGGCACTGCCAACAAAAAGAACGTGCTATTGCCCCGTGCCTACGTGATGTCCCACTTTGCTAAGCACGTCACTGGCTCTACCCGTTTGGTGACCTCACACGAGAGTGACGGAGGACGCGAGAAAGAAGAAATAGCTGCAGACCGTGAGTATTCGGCATACATCAAAGGCGACTCGGTCATTGTGATGGCTATCAACACCACGGATAATGACCGCGAGCTGAGAATCAAACTGCCGTTCAATGTAAAGAGTGGCATGCACCTGCTTTCGACAGGCAATGAATCTGCGAACCTTTGCCAGGAAGAGGACATTGCCATCGACGAGCCTTTAAATGATATCACGGTTGATATGCCTGGCAGCAGCCTGAACACCTATATCTTCATGTTAGATAATGGCAGCACCGCTATTACGGACGTCAAGACTGTCAAGGAAGAGACTACAAGCTGGCTTACGCTGGATGGACGCAGACTGAACAAGAAGCCGACGCAGAAAGGCATCTACATCCACAACGGCAAAAAGGTCGTGATTAAGTAAAGCCTCTCCCCCAACCCCTCTCCAAGTAGAGAGGGGAGCAAGATTAATCTTCACTTAAGGTCGTGATTAAGTAATAAAAAAAGTATCGCAAGTGTTTGCGATACTTTTTTATTTTACTGACGGCGAAGCAGAACTTTGCGGTAATTGCCATCGGCAGTACGCTCGATGACGACTCCCGAGTGCTGCTGTCCCTCCGGTATCCGGCGACCAGACAGGTCGTAACGCCCGACGACGGCTGATGTGTTGGTTTCTACGTCCTGAATGCCACTGGACTCATTTGAGAATTGCCAAGCATCTACGTAGAAGTTGGTAGCATCAACGACGTATATATAGAGATTACTCCTTACGCCCTTTAATTTATCGGCGGGGACTTCAAAAGTCTGCTCCTCCATGTCCGTCGAAGAGAATTCGATGGTGGCCACTTTTGTACGAGAGCTGGTTCCGTTGCGCAGTTCTATCGTAGCCGTTCCCTTGGCACGCAGCGTGAACTTCTCTGCGCCAGTCTCACCATAGTTTATTCCGCGAACGTTTATCCATGAGCCTGCCTTCATCTTCACCTGCATGTTCTCTGATGCATCGTTACCCAGAGTACTGATTCTTCCATTCTTCTGGATGTTGGTGAAGTCCTCGTACTCCACACCACCACAACTGGCCATGGTCTCTGCCTGCTGCCATTCATAGGGATTCAAGTTCTTGATTTGTCCAGCACCCTCAAGGTTTGTCGATACCTGATTGATGGTCTGCGTTCCCTCGCTTACCGTCGCCCTGTTCACACAGATGGAACGGAAGATGCCACAATTACTCTCAATAACTCCAGCAGCTCTCCAACTTTCCATCAGAGGAGCACCATGGTAGATATGATAGTATTTGCCTTGGAATTTCTGCAAATGTGAGTGGTTGTTGTTTGTGCCCATACCAGGATGAGGTCCATAGACTCCTTTGTAAACCCAGGAGTCAGGATTTGACGGGTCATCGCTGACCATATAGGCCATGGTGCATGAATTGGGTGCCGAACCACTATAGCCTGTCTTCGTCTTATAGGCGTTCCAGTCGCTTGCTGTCCCTGAACGGTCTGCCCAGTTCGTGCAATAGGTATATACGTACTTACCACCGATAACGTTCAGCTCATTGGCTTCGAAATGGTAGGGTGCATGTATCTTGACAGCCGGACCATCGACCTCGGTCATCGAGGGCTTTAGCTTCACAATGCGAGCTGCTTCAGGCATCACCGTACTTGGACCAAGACCACCGAAAGAGATCCAGCCCACACCGTTGTCATCAATGACTACGCCTGGGTCGAAATTGGCATTCGTGCCCGCTGCGTTTGCACCTGGAGTGTCGTAATTAATCATTAACTTGTTGTTAGGCGACTTCCAGGGTCCGATGGGCGAATTAGCCTTCAGCACACCCACACCATGACTGCTATTGCAGAAGTAGAGGAAGAACTCGTCCTCGTCAGTCTCCTCATTATGACGCCAGGTAACGGAAGGTGCCCACGAGACACCATAGCCCACGTACCAAGGATTGGAAACCCAGGATGCGCAGAGCTTCTTCGTGTCAATGGTGCCATGGAAGGTCCAGTTCACCATGTCGTCTGTAGAGAAAACCACGATGGACTTGATTTCGCCATAGTTATTCTCACCTTTCTTGCCGTTCTTGATGAACTGCTGGTGATCATTCGAGCCATAGACATACATACGTCCGTTGTACTCCAAGGCTGTGGGATCGGCGCAGAAGATATTAGCACTGATGGGATTATTATGGTCATTCCCCTTATAGTCAGGGGCCATCGTCTGTGCCTTAGAGGGTGTACATACCGCCATCATGACGGCTGTGAGAAATAGAAGATTCTTCATATTGCGTAATTATTTTGTGAGTTTTTGTACATATTTTACGGGGTCGCCATCGCCCTTCAGCACATCGGCAAACCTCTGTGGACGGATGGTGACAGGCCCTTGCATGAATTCAGGAATGTTGTAGCACTTCATAAACTGCCGGTGGAAGTCGGGATTGGCACAAGGCAGTTCGAAAGGCTTCGACCACTTGCCGTCGCGGTCGATATGTGTAAAGAATGGACGTGTGTATTCTCCGTCGTTGCGGCGGCTGCTAAATACCATCCAGCGACCATTGCTCGACCAGGAGTGATAGCTCTCTGTGTCTTGTGAGTTGATTTCGCTCAGCGGACGTGACGTCTGTGTCTTCAGATCCATCACCCACAGGTCAGCGTCACGGTGCCAGATGTGGAACACGCCATACTCACCCATGGTGAATACCAACCAGCGACCATCGGGAGACACCCTCGGTAACGTTGCACTCATGCCCTTCTCCGCAGCATCGAACACCAGTTCGCGCTCTCCGAACGTCATCGTCTCTGGGTCGAACGACTTCCGGTAGATATTGTATTTTACCTCTTTTCTCTTGAGTATTATCTGCGCTCCGTGGTCTGTCGAGTCATTAAATTCGAAGTGTGCGCTACAGTAATACAGCGACTTGCCGTCGGGTGCCCAGCAGGGGAACACTTCCAGCTCCATTGGGTCGTTCTCGATGTTGGTCACTTCGTTATGCTCTACATCATAGGCTATCAGGTCGCTTCCCGAGTCAAATACCTCAATCTTGTTTGGGTCCGTGAGTTGGAAGATTTGAGCCGTCATGTTGGTGGAATAGACTATCAGCTTCAGCCAGGGATGCCAAGCAGGATATACACCTGCCGAGAGAATAGAGTCGTTCTTCATATTAATCTTCTTCATCTCTCCATCGTAGGAAATGAGGGTACCACCCAGGTTCTGACGGGCATGGAACTGGAACCTGTCAGGGTTGTACTGCTGGTAGTTGTGACAGTTGATGCACTGTCCGTTGCCCTCTTCGCTGCACAGGATGTTGTCATAAATGACGCTCTCGTCGTAGTTCTCCAAGCAACGCTGGCTGATGGTGAGCTCCTCGTAGCTGACGTATGAGGGATAAATCAGACGGTAGCTTAGATAAGCGTCAATACTGTCCTTCGACACGTAAATATCAAACGGCTTATACTTCGTCCACTGGCCGTCGTAACAGGCATAGACCTCCACGCCGATGCTCTTACCCGCAGCACGGGCTACAAGCCGCTGCCAGTCGTCCGTTGCGGGCTGTATCTTATTGCCACCACACAGCAGTTCTTCCCCATCGGCCGTCAGTCGTGCAACCACCTGTTCCGCCTCACGGCTCATCTCAAACGTCAGCGGCGCCATGTTCACGGGTACCATCACTCCCTTGTAGTCGGGATAGATGTCGGGCAGCTTGTCCGATGACGCATAGTCCTTCGGCAACTGCGGACCGCAGGATAAAAGTAAAAAGGCAAAAAGGTAAAAAGGTAAGAAACCCATAACCTTCCCTTTCCGCCACACTTTTACCATCTTATTTTTCATATCACTTATTTTTTCCTTTTTACTCTTTTACTTTTTTTACCTTTTTACCTTTTAAAGGTACGCCAAGCCCTCCATGCAGTAATGTTCATAGAAATAGGTGTTGCCAAACACCGGATAGAGCGCCTTACGCGCTTCCTGAACGTCTCTGCCGTCGTATTGCTCTATCGCCTTTGCAAAGTCATTGAAGGTGCGTTTCGTGTTTTCATCCACCGGCACCTGGAACGGAGCCTTCTGCTCCATCACGGTATAGAGGTAGGCTGCCTCCAGGTAGTAGCGCGGAATGGGCTGCCCTTGGTGCTGGCTCAGGTATTTCGCAAAACGAGGCCAAAACTGGCGGCTATTCTTTGTCCACAGCGTCGCCAGCAGGCATTGCTCCTGGAAGTAGGGGTCGTCACTGTCCATGGCGGCCAGATGGTTCATCAAGTATCTCTCCGCATAGCCATTGTCCGCACCCACGATATCGGGATAATGCAGCATGTGCGTCACGGGGCCCGTCTCTCTGTCGGCACGCAACAGTTTGGGCTGCTGTTGCAGCTCCTCCATATGTCTTGCCCAGTCGCCGTGGAACAGCGTGTGCTTCAGTATTTCCGTATATTTATACATGGCATTTGTCTCGCCAGCCATCAGACCGCACCGTGCCATGTATTTCAGGTGCTGCACCCGCCATCCAAACTCCACACCGGCCTCAATACACATGTGGTGACAGTCGTTCATCATGCCGTAACTGTAGTATATCAAGTCACCGACAATCATCGATGCAGGAGGGGCAAAGGGCGAATCAGGTTTCTTCGAGCCATTGACATACATGCACATCTCCGAGCCCTGCCGACCCAATCGCGACAATGCCAGATTCCTCATCATCACAATAGCCCTCGTCGGGACGTCCTGCTGCTTGGCAGCTTCCTCCAGCATCTCCTCCCAGCGGGTCTGCTCTGCATAATGCGACAAAGCTGCCTCACGGTGGAAGTTTTCGTCCTTCATCCACATTTTCCAAACGCCATACACCGTCAATGCCAGCACACCTACGACCATGACCGTATGCCAGGAGAGGCTGAGCTTCTTTTGGGAGTTGTTGGACTTTTTGGATTTTTTTGGCTTAATGGGTTTAGTGGGCTTGGGGGCTTCCTTATCCCATTTGCCGATGGTCAAGATAACCAGACACGCTCCTAATAAGGCGTAGGGCACATAATACTCCTGGTTCGTCTCAAGAATCTTGAAGATGGGCAGTGCCGTCCACCACAGGTTTACGACGTTCGTCTGGTAATACACATACTGGTAGTAGAACAGCGGTATGGCAACCACGGCCAACAGCCCCAATATACTATCTGCCAGCGCCTGCCAACGGTCTTTGTCAAGTCGCCAACACCACAGTGCCATCAGCACCGCTGCAGCCAAAGCGTATGAACCGAACAGGGGATAGCCCACGATGCATGTTGCCACCAGCAGCACACGTCGCCATATCCTTTTTGCCGACAGCAGGCGGAACGCCCACAGTAGCGCGACAATCACCATTACGCCAATGGTGGCATCAAAATACCAGCCTTTCAGCTTGATGGGGTATATCCAGTAGCCCATCTGCTCGTTGGCTGCCAAAAGCATCGCTATCGGCACCACAAGCAACGGAGCCCAACGACTGTTGACCACAAACGCATGTTGCATCATCCACATCAGCAGGCCCCACAACAGGCACAGCACGGCTACACCTAATACGGGGTAGTAGAATAGCTGTGTCAGGAAGCTTCCGATATAGGTAAGCAGTCCTCCTGGCACCACCATCTGCTGCCAGAAGAACAGGGATGTGTCAAGAAAAAGGTTTTGCTCCTGAATTTTCCATAACACATGGTACTCATAGACCAGTAGCACCCCTGCCGTCACCGCCAGTGCCGTCAACCATACTATTGGCCCAATGAACTTCTTTATTGTTAGTTTTTCTTTCACTTTATCACAACCTTTTTGCCATTGAAGATGTAGATACCACGCTGGGTGGGCTTGCTGTTCAGCTTACGTCCGTCAAGCGTGTAATAACTCCCATCTCCTCTTGGAGAGGGGTTGGGGGTGAGGCTCTCTATACCTGTAGAAGTATCTTCCTTCAGCGTGCAGAAGGTGAAGTAGGTAGGCTCATCGTACATGGCAGGGTGATTGACGTCCTTCAGGTACTTACCAGTGCCTTTGTTCAACAGCGTCCAGCCCTTGCCCTCTACATACTGAATATCCCATACGGCACCATCTTGAATGGCATAACCTCTCTGTCCTGAAGGACCTGTGCTGTTAACGAAGCAGCAAGTGCCATCAACGGCCTCCGAGTTCAGGAAGGCATCTTTGCCGTCCACCTGATAATAATTTCCATCAGGAGTAACGAGTTTCAAAGCACGTCCGCTACCATTTCTCGAAATCTTAAACTGATAGCCCTCATTGGAGATATCAAAGGCTGTTCTGAAATCGCCACTGCGCAATTCCTGGTCAACCGGACAGTAAATAGCCTTAGCATCTGCCTCATTGACAACAGCAAAAGTCTTACCGGACAAAGCTGACAATGAACCCGTCAGACGCTCATCGATGGTGTAGTATTTGGTGTATTGGTCAGGATTGTTCAGTACATCGAGCACCTTCTCGGCATAGCGCTTACCAAAGGTACGATAGCCTGCTGCAGAGAAGTGCCAAGGATCGACACCATTGCCAGGGATGCCCTCAGCTGATACCACATGACCAGTAGGAATGACGTCAGGAATCATAGCAACCACATGATTGTGCCAAGCACAGCCGCCACCCATATTTTCATACTCCGTCTCACCGACAAAGATATGTACATCGCTGGCTCTGAGACCGAGGTCATGCAGCATGTCTCTATAGATTTTCTTCACCATACCGGGCCACTTCTCATCACCATTGTTTGACTCACCTTGATGCAGCAGGATGCCCTTGATGACACCCACTTGCTGGGCCTTCTTGGCCATCTCTATGATGCGTCCATAGGGGTTTTCACCATAGTAGTTTCTGGCTATCTGAGCCCACCACTCGTCATAATTCTCCTCGTATTTCTGTTTATACAGGTCCTTGTCGAACATCTCGATAGGACTACCACCCATTGCAACGGCGATGACGCCAATCTTCTTACCGGGAAGTTCCTTCACCATCGTACGACCAAAATAGTCAGGCTAAAGTTACAGGTTGCCAGCATCTGGAAGCGTGGGTCAACGTTACCCACATCCTGGGCTTCCCACTGGGCATTACCTTCCATGTTTGACTGTCCGAAGCAGATGTAGATATAAAAATCGGGATCCACTTGTGCTTGAGCCTTAGTGAGGCCGGCCATTAGGCCGAGGAGCATCATAAAAATAACCTTCTTCATATTTCTTTTTTCTTTTTTACTTTCTTACCACCTTTTTACCGTTTATAATCACAATGCCACGATAGTCATCGCCGACGGGAAGGCCCTGGAGATTATAGATAGGACCGTCGAACTCCTCCTCGTCGTCAACCATCGTACTGATACCCGTAGGCTCAGTACAAATCAGCTTCACGTTGTCGATATTACAATCACCGGAGGTGACAGTGAGACGCAGTTTCTGCATGCCTTCTACTGTAAGCTTATTCCTAATCTTACCCGTCTTCACTTGATAAACGTCCTTGCTACCAGTGTTTGGAAGAGAAACAGTGATAAGACTCTTCAGGGAACCGTCGCTATTCACCAGACTGATATTGACTCTTGAGTCTGCAACTGCCGATGAAACCGTAAACTCATAATCGTACTTACCCGCTTGTGTGACGTTAATCGAATATTCAGCCCACTTGTTGCTGTTGGCATTACTGAGGACATAGCCGCCATTACCG
>CACXJZ010000059.1 GCA_902768105.1 uncultured Prevotellaceae bacterium | reverse complement strand
CCTTTCCTTAATCTCTGCAAATACTTTCTTTCTCGCGGCAGAAACGATGCTCTTTATCGAAGGCTTCGCTATATTGGTCTGCTTCACAATGTCATCAAGCTCAAGACCTTCTATCTGCCTCATCTCAAACAGGCGTCGTTCACTCGGTTTCAGATGCTGCACAGCCTTATTTACGGCTTCATGCAATTCCTTCGCTTCCAGCACCTCGTGAGGTGAAACACCCACATTCCAGCCTGGCGGAGCCGTCTCCTCATTCATCTTGCCCGAGACAAAGAGACCGGACTTCCTTTTCCTCACGATATCCACGCAACAATGCTTCGCCACCCTAATGGCAAGAGCATCATGACGGACGCCAGACTCCATCCTGTCAATGAACCTAAGAAGAGCTACCAACCCCTCCTGTGCAACGTCCTCAGCATCACTATCATTACCGAAGAAACTGCGGCCAACCGAGAGCATCAACTCACGGAGCGGAAAAGTTAAGTTGAAAAATGAATTTGTATTTGTTTCTGTGTCAGATGAAGCAGCCAATACGCTCAAAGAACTTCACCATATCAAGCCAATAATGGCGCTTCCACTTATTACCTCCGTATTTAAGTCCATAATAGAAATTGTACCCATCAACATATACAATAACTTTCTTCTTTTCCATAGTCTGTTCTTTAAAAATAAAGCCCCCTTGCGGAGGCTTGACCCAAGTAATTTGCATACAAGGGGGGATTTCTGCTGCAAAGATAAGTATTATTTCTGAAATTTCCAAGAAAAACACTAAGAATTTATGCTTTTCTCTATAAATCCTTCAAATCGAATCGTTAGGCAGCAGCACCACAGCGTGCTGCTTCTTGCCGTCCATCATGATTTTCAGCGGATGGTCGAAGCGCACATGACGTACAAGCTCGGTTTCCTCGACGGCAGGCATGTCGTCGAGGATTTTTTGTTGCATCACGCCGTCGCCCGTATAGGTGTTGATGGTGAAGTAGCCCACGCCAAACGACGTGAGGTTCTGGAAGAAGTGCGTGCCCTGCGACGGATCCACGTGGTAGTTCTTCAGTCCCTGCTCCACAATGACACGGGCAGCCGAGATGTGCGGCCACTTTACGGGAATGCCCAGCCAGTAGTCGCTACTTCCCCAGCGCCCCGGGCCAATGAGGATGTAGTTCTTGTCCTCATCGAGGAAGCGCTTGTTGATCTGTGCTATCTCGTCAGCTATCTGCGGGTTGTTGGCTGCCGTAAATTCATCATCAGTCTTCACATAGACCACATCAACCACATCCTCGGAGATGCCGTGACCCAGCGAGTTCTGCGAGCGCAGCAGACACTGCTCGTCAGGAATGGCTGCCAAGTCCTCGTCGAGTACCTGCTTGGAATCGACGATGGGACGTATCTGGAGGAGGTAGAGCTCACCCGTGCGGTCATCGTTGATGTTACATGCAAACTCTATCTCCACAGGGCGCTTCATACCGTCGGCACCCAGCTTCTGCACCAGCTGCAGGAGTTCGGGCAGGGGGAACACGCCTTGCTGCAACACGCCGCAGAAGGAGATAATCTTGCGGCCACCCTCGTAGATGCCGTCGCGGATAATCTGGTCGTAGGGGTCGTAGGTGGAGGCGATGTAGGTGAGCGAGCCGTCCTTGTCGGCCTCCTTCACACGCAGGTTCAGGATGTTGAAGCCGTCATCGACCTTGAAGTCCGCTCCTACGTGGCTCATGTCCAAGGCATAGAAGCGGGTCTGCGTCTCCTTAAGCGCCGTCTCCATCTCGCTGGTCTGCAGCACCTGATGGGGGTGGTAGGGCGAGACGCGCAACGTCTGTCCTCCATCCACGATATACTTACCCAATCCCAGCGCCAGTGACACAATGCCTTCCTCAGCTGTCTCGTCACCAATGGGATAATAGTTGAGCGAACGCAAGACGCCCGAGAACGTGGGATAGTAGCGGTCGCCGTACTGCTTACCCACCACTTCCTGCAGGATGACAGCCATCTTCTCCTGGTCAATGACGTTCGACGTAGCTGTCATGTACGCCTTCGAGTCCTTGTAATAGACGGAGGCATAGACGCCCTTGATGGCACACGCCAGCATGCGCAGCATCTCATACTTGTCCTGCAAGTAGGGAATCATGTACGTCGAATAGATACCCGCAAAGGGCTGATAGTGGGAGTCCTCAAGCAGCGAGCTGGAGCGCACGGCAATGGGCGCCTTCACCGCGTCGAAGAACGTGAAGAAGTCGGCAATGAGCGAGTCGGGCAACTGGGCACGCATGAATTGGGCGAGAATCTCCTCGTCGGAGGCGTCGCTCAGGGCAATGCCCCACAGATTGTTTGAGTCCATGAACTCGTCGAAGAGGTCGGTACAGAGCACCACCGTCTTCGGGATGGTGACCTTCGCGTTCTCCCACTGCTGCAGCTCAGGGTGACGCTTCACGATGTTGTCGAGAAACGCCAGGCCGCGTCCCTTGCCACCCAGCGAACCATCGCCGATGCGTGCAAAGTGGGCGTAGCGGTCGAACTTCCCACGGTCGAAGACTGCCACGATACCGACGTTCTTCATGCGGCGATACTGCACGATGGCGTCGAAGATAATCTGGCGGTGGGCCTGCACGTCCTGCAGCTTGTGCCACGTCACCGTCTTCAGGAACTGCGAGACGGGGAAGATGGCACGCGCACAAAGCCAGCGGCTCATGTGGTTGCGTGAGATGTGGTAGAGCATGGAGTCGTCGGGAATCTCGAAGATATTGTCCTGCAGCTCCTTCAGCGTCGAGACGCGTGCCACCTCCGCCTTCGTCGTGGGGTCACGGAAGATGAAGTCGCCGAATCCCATGTGCTCCTCCAAGAGGTGACGTATGTCGATGTTCATCTTCTTCGAGTTCTTGTCGATGAAGTGGAAGTGTTCCTTCTCAGCCTTCTCCTTATTGATAATCTCCGAACTCTGCAGAATGAGTGGCACATACTCATCGCGACGACGAATCTCGCGCAGCAGCTTCAAGCCTGCCTCAGGGTCACCCTCCTCGACATGTGCCAGACGGCCATTCACGCCCTTCATCGGGAAGCGCGTGTCGCTGATGACGCCCAACACATTGTCGTGATACATCTCATACCAGTGGATAGCCTCTTCGTAGGTCGTGGCCAACACCACCTTCGGACGTCCACGCTTGCGCTGTGCGGCAGCGTGGGGGTTCAGCGCCTCCGTCGAGAAGTTCTTCGACTGCGCCAGGATGTAGCTGTACAAGTTAGGCAGCACCGAGGAGTAGAACCTGATATTGTCCTCGACGAGCAGTATCATCTGCACACCCGCCTCCTTGATGTCGTGCTCGATATTCATCTGGTCCTCAATGAGCTTGATGATGCTCAGAATGAGGTTCGTATTGCCCAGCCAGCAGAACACGAAGTCAAAGATGGACATATCCTCGTTCTCAATGCGCTTCGTGATGCCGTGAGAGAAAGGCGTCAGCACGACACACGGCACGTACGGAGCCTTCTGCTTCACGTCGCGGGCTACGGCAAAGGCGTCGTTATCGGCATTACCCGGCATGCAGATGACGAGGTCGATGTCTGTCGTCTGCAGCACCTCGTTGGCCTCCTCGGTCGTTGACACCTGCGTGAACGTGGGCGGATAGCGCATGCCCAACTCGATGTATTCGGCAAACAGTTTCTCGTCTATGCGACCGTCGTCCTCGAGCATGAAGGCGTCGTAGGGGTTAGCCACGATGAGCACATTGAAGATACGGCGTGTCATCAGGTTCACAAACGACACGTCCTTCAGGAAGAAGTTATTGAACTCCTGCGGTATGTTATTCTCGTTCATAGGGTACAAAGGTACGAAAAAAAAGGAGAGAAGGAGTAAGGAGAAAAGGAGAATTTGCTGCCGCTTAACCATTTTTACATTTTTACTTTTTCACCTTTTTGCCTTTTTTATTAACTTTGCAAGCAAAATAGGACATTACCAAAACAAACTATGAGAAAACTAATCATCATGGCAGCAATGTGGCTGCCGCTACTGGCACAAGGCCAGTACCACTCGGAGGTATGGTCGCCAGACAATGGCAACGGTACTTACACAAACCCCGTCATCAATGCCGACTACTCTGACCCTGACGTGTGCGTGGGGGCCAGCGGAGAGGACTACTACATGACGGCCTCATCGTTCCAGTGTGTGCCAGGACTGCCCATATTGCACTCGAAGGACTTGGTGAACTGGGAAATCATCAACTACGCCATCAAGGACAAACTATACGAGGGCGACGAGGAGTTCACGAAGCACTTCCGTACCGTGCGTCACGGCGACGGTGTGTGGGCACCGAGCATCCGCTTCCACAACGGCTGGTACTACATCTACTGGGGTGACCCCGACCACGGCGTGTATATGGTGAAGACACAAGACCCCGGAGGCGACTGGACGGCTCCGCAATGCGTCATCAAGGGCAAGGGATACATTGACACTACCCCACTCTGGGACGATGACGGACGTTGCTACTTGGTGAACGGTTGGGCGAACTCAAGGGCAAAGTTTGCATCGGTGCTCACCGTGCGCGAGATGAGTGCAGACGGCACACGCCCCATCGGACAGCCGGTCATCGTGTTTGACGGTAACGGCACGGAGAACCGCACCTGCGAGGGGCCCAAGTTCTACAAGCGCGACGGTTGGTACTGGATCATGTGTCCGGCGGGCGGCGTACCTGACGGCTTCCAGCTGGCCATGCGCTCAAAGTCGCCTTACGGCCCTTACGAGCACAAGACGGTGCTGGCTCAGGGCAGCACGACGATAAACGGCCCTCACCAGGGCGGCTGGGTACACACGAAGTGGGGCGAGGACTGGTTCCTGCACTTCCAGGACAAGGAGGCCTACGGCCGCGTGGTGCACCTGCAGCCCGTGGATTGGTCAACGGGATGGCCCATCATGGGTAAGAAAGGCGAGCCCGTGATGACGTACAAGAAGCCGTCATCCACCCCCCATCACCCATCAGTCAACCCCGTAGAAAGCGACGAGTTCAACGACACAAAGATTGGCCTGCAGTGGCAGTGGCAGGCAAACTACGACGAGAAGTTCGGCGTGCCTACGGCCTTCGGCACGATGCGCATCTACACCCACAAGCTGGATGAGGACGCCAAGAACCTCTTTCTCGTGCCTAACATGCTGCTGCAGAAGACGCCTGCTGATGAGTTCGTGGTGACGACGAAGCTACGTATGACGTCGAAGGCTGACGGGCAGTTTGGCGGACTCATCATGATGGGGCTGGACTATTCGGCACTGGTGGTAAAGCGTGTGGGCAAGGAATTTCAGCTGGTGCAGATGACGTGCAAGCAGGCCGACAAAGGCACACCGCAGGAGGAGAAGGTTATTGCTACGCTGAAGCCTACGGCCGAGGACAAGACAGACTACAAGCCTGGCATACATGAGGACATATATCTGCGACTGACAGTAAGCAACGCAGAGGCAGGACAGCCACACGGCGGCAGGCCCATAGTACGCTTTGCCTACAGCATGAACGGGAAGAAGTTCACGGACTGTGGTGACGAGTTTGCGATGCGCCAGGGGAAATGGATTGGTGCGAAGTTTGGCTTCGTTTGTGCCGAGACAAACGCAAAGGCCGACCGTGGATGGATGGATGCCGACTGGATCAGGGTGACAAAGAAGAAGTGAGCAATATATTAATAATATGTAAAAAAGATGCATTTCCGCTACAAGAAACGCATCTTTTTTGTATCTTTGTATGTTAAAACTTAGAAACGCTGAACTATGGAATATCAACTACTTTATCAGATTTTCGGCTGGATAGGCAGCTTCGGACTCATCTTAGGCTATCTGCCACAGGCTATCCAGACCATTCGCACCCGTAACACCGACGGTATCTCGCTGCCAGGCTTCATCATGATGTCCGTCGGCAGCTTCTGTTTCATGTCGCAGGGTCTGATGCTGTGCATAGAACAAGGCATAAGTACTGGTATCTTTTTCTTCATTACCAACTTCATCACCGCCGCATGTGCAGCCATCATCTTTGTCATCAAGATGCGCAACGACCATTCGAAAAAGAAATAAACAACCTTTAAATGTAAAAAGACTATGAACGTAGAGAAAATCATGCAACAGCTGGAGCACAAGCATCCAGGGGAGGCAGAGTTTTTACAAGCAGTAAAAGAAGTGCTGCTTTCCATTGAGGACGTTTACAACCAGCATCCTGAGTTTGAACGGGCCAAGATTATCGAGCGGCTCGTTGAACCTGAGCGTATCACGACTTTCCGTGTACCCTGGATTGACGACAAGGGAGAGGTGCAGGTGAACATCGGCTACCGCGTACAGTTCAACAGCGCCATCGGTCCATACAAGGGCGGACTGCGCTTCCACCCCTCAGTGAACCTTAGCATCCTGAAGTTCCTGGGCTTCGAACAGACCTTCAAGAACGCGCTGACCACACTGCCTATGGGTGGCGGCAAGGGCGGCTCCGACTTCAGCATCCGAGGCAAGAGCGACAATGAGGTGATGAAGTTCTGCCAGTCGTTCATGACCGAGCTGTACAAAGTCATCGGTCCCGACATGGACGTGCCTGCAGGCGACATCGGCGTGGGAGCACGCGAGATTGGCTACCTCTTCGGACAGTACAAGCGACTCACCTCACAATTCCACGGTGCCACGCTCACGGGCAAGGGCCTGGAATGGGGTGGCAGCATCCTGCGTCCTGAGGCAACAGGCTATGGCGCGCTCTACTTCGTGAACCACATGATGACCACTCACGGACTGGACATCAAGGGCAAGACCGTTGCACTCTCTGGCTTCGGCAACGTAGCGTGGGGAGCAGCCAAGAAAGCCACTGAGTTGGGAGCCAAGGTCATCACCATTAGCGGCCCCGACGGCTACATCTACGACCCTGCAGGACTGGATGACGAGAAGATTGAATACATGCTGGAGCTACGTGCCAGCGGCAACGACGTCTGTCAGCCTTATGAAGAGGAGTTCCCCGGTTCGCAGTTCTTCGAGGGTAAGAAGCCTTGGGAGCAGAAGGCCGACATCTATCTGCCTTGCGCTACCCAGAACGAACTCAACGGAGCCGATGCCGACGCCATCCTGGCTCAGAAGCCATTGTGCGTAGCAGAGGTGTCGAACATGGGCTGCACGGCTGAAGCTGTCGATAAGTTCATTGCTGCTGGCCAGCTGTTTGCTCCTGGCAAGGCTGTCAATGCAGGTGGTGTGGCAACAAGCGGACTGGAGATGACGCAGAACTCAATGCGTATGTCGTGGACGGCAGAGGAAGTGGATCAGCACCTGCACCACATCATGTCTGGCATTCACGAGCAGTGCGTGAAGTACGGCAAGCAGCCCGACGGCTACGTCAACTACGTGAAGGGCGCCAATGTCGCCGGCTTTATGAAGGTTGCCAAAGCCATGCTGGCGCAGGGCGTGGTATAATATGAAAAGCCCCGCGTCTGCGGGGCTTTTTCTTATTATATATATTATCTACGTCTTGTACTGATGGTGAAATCCTGTCCTTGGCCTTCAATCTCCCGATTACCCAAGGCCACGCCTACGCGGATGCGTGCCGTACCGTCGCGCAGACGGCTGTCACACTTAATGGTCGCCGTATAACGGATGCCCTTGCCAGGAAGAATGCTCTCCACGTGCAGATTCTGGGAGATGTGCAGGTATTTGTTACCCGTTAGTTCATACACCAACGGCTGCACATCATAAACCATCTGACCAGTCCTGTTCATAATCTCGAACGACACCTTGCACTCCTCGCCTGCCACCAGGACACCGTCGTGATTGGCGTCAATAAACTGTGCATTGCGAATGATAAGTCCCTCGTCCACCGTAGCAGGAGCAGGGGTAACAGTTGCCGGTGACGGTGTATCGTCAAACGTGATACGGTCGTCACCGCTGTTCGTCGGGTCGAAATAGTCATCATCATCATCACGCTCACGGGTAACCACATGACGACGGGCCATACGCTCCTCGCGTGCACGACGGTACTCCTCTTCGCGACGAGCCTGTTCCTCGTCAGCAGCACTTCCGATGGCAGCACCGATGACAGCGCCTCCAGCCATACCGATAAGCGTTCCGACGTCGCTTCCGCGCCGGCCGTCAGAGATGCCGCCAATGGCGGAACCGATGATTGCACCGAAATAGCCGCCCGTAGCAGCACCAGCACCCGTATAAGTATCGCAGCCTGTCAACAGAAGGACAGCAGCCAACAGCATCAATACATTCTTTTTCATAAGCCTTTTCATTTTAATTTGTTATTTCTGCTGCAAAGATAAGGATTATTCCACTTATCGCCAAAAGGAATATCCCGATTTTTATTTAGGGGATTCCCTAAAAATATCGGTTCATTGTTTGCAAGTCTCATTATTATTATGTACCTTTGCACATAGAAATGAATGAAACAACATTTACATTAACTAAAAACAAAAATCTATGAAACAGTTGACAATTGCACTACTGATGATGTTTTGCTGTGCAACAGCAAACGCCCAAAACGCAGAAACCACCATGCAGGACATCTACGAGAAAGGTGGAGAACTGGTGAAGATGCTGGAAGAAAGGTATGAGCAGGAAATTGTACGCATTGAGTACGACCTGCTGTTTGGAACGAAGGAGTCTATCCGTACGCTTTCCACATCGTACCGATACACGGTACTGGCATTCTCGGACGACCGCGTTGAAGACCTTGACATTACCGTATATAAGAGGTCTGGCAATAGCTGGGAGCAGATTATGAAGGACACGGAGACAGACAACTCCCCACTGGTGCAGTTTACTCCAACGGCGGCCACAGAGTATAAAGTAGAGATTAAAGCCTACAAGTTCAGGGAGGGAGAATCGGCAGCCCACTACGGACTGATTATCAGTCACGACATGCCATAACAATTTGCAGGCACACACACAAGAAAACGCCCCCACCCTGTCATAGGATGGAGGCGTTTTATCATGGATCAGCTATAATATCTTAGCTTATTCAGCCTTGGGAGCCTCTTCTGCCTCAGCAGCAGGAGCCTCCTCGGCCTTTACTTCCTCAGCTACGGGAGCCTCAGCGGGAGCAGCCTCTGCCTTGGGAGCAGCCTTACGGCTACGGCGAGTCTTCTTCTCGGCCTTTGCGGTCTTCATCATGTTCTCGTCGAAGTCAACGAGCTCGATGAAACATACCTGAGCAGCGTCACCCTGACGGGTACCGAGCTTGATGATGCGAGTATAACCACCGGGGCGGTCACCAACCTTCTGTGCTACAGCTCCGAAAAGTTCCTTCAGGGCTTCCTTGTTCTGGAGGTAGCTGAATACAACACGGCGAGAGTTGGTAGAGTCGTCCTTTGAACGGGTAATCAGGGGCTCTACATACTTCTTGAGGGCCTTAGCCTTTGCGAGAGTCGTAGTGATTCTTTTGTGCATGATCAGCGAGATAGCCATGTTAGCGAGCATAGCACGACGATGGTCTGCAGTACGACTCAAATGATTGAAATTCTTATTATGTCTCATTTTGTTTTGTTACTTTTTTATGGGCAACTTGTAGTCACACGATTACTCCTTGTCCAGTTTATACTTTGTAATGTCAGTTCCAAACGACAGATTCAGACTCTCGAGCAAATCATCAAGCTCCGTGAGCGATTTCTTACCAAAGTTGCGGAACTTCAGGAGGTCAGTCTTGTTGAACTGTACCAAGTCGCCTAGGGTCTCAACATCGGCAGCCTTTAGACAGTTGAGTGCACGAACCGAGAGGTTCATGTCAACCAGACGTGTCTTCAGGAGCTGACGCATGTGGAGAATCTCCTCATCAAACTCCTGGTTACCCTCTACCTCAGTGTTCTCGAGGGTTATCTTCTCGTCAGAGAAGAGCATGAAGTGATGAATGAGAATCTTAGCGGCTTCCTTCAGTGCATCCTTCGGGTGAATGGAACCGTCCGTCGTGACTTCAATGACGAGCTTGTCGTAGTCGGTCTTCTGCTCGACGCGATAGGGCTCAACACTGTACTTCACGTTACGGATGGGGGTGTAAATAGAATCGATGGCGATGACATTAACATCGGTGCAGAACTCACGATTCTCGTCAGCGGGAACGTAGCCACGACCTTTATTAATGGTCAAATCCATCTGCATCGAAGCCTTGGAATCTAAATGACAAATCACCAAATCGGGATTTCAGATACTTGCCTATATCACCGGCTTTAAACTCGGTAGAATTCTCAACGGTGATTGAGACTTTCTCGTTCTCGAATTCTTCCACTACTTGCTTGAACCTTACTTGCTTGAGGTTCAAGATAATGTTGGTTACATCTTCCTTTACACCAGGTACTGATGAGAACTCATGCTCAACACCACTGATACGAATGGTATTGATGGCATAACCCTCGAGCGATGAAAGAAGAATGCGACGCAGGGCATTACCTACAGTAACACCGAAGCCTGGCTCACATTACGACTTTATCAGGTTTTTGAAATGCTAATATCGCCATTAATTTAAATGATTTTAGTTCTTAGAGTACAACTCAACGATTAACTGCTCCTTAATATTCTCAGGGATGTCGGCACGCTCAGGCTTGTGCAGGAACTTACCGCTCTTGGTCTGGTCATCCCACTCAATCCAAGGATATTTGCTGTGGTTGAAACCTGCAAGTGCAGCCTCAACAACCTCGAGAGACTTTGACTTCTCACGAACAGCAATGACCATGCCGGGCTTAACAGCAAAAGAGGGGATATTGACTACCTGACCGTCAACAGTAATGTGCTTGTGACCCACGAGCTGACGAGCAGCTGCACGTGTGGGAGCAATACCCATACGGAACACTACGTTGTCGAGACGACTCTCAAGGTTCTGAAGCAGAACCTCACCGGTGATACCGTCAGCCTTTGCTGCCTTCTCAAACATATTACGGAACTGGCGCTCAAGCCTCCGACTGCTTGCGGCGACGGTTGTTGCCATGCTGTCCCGGGGGGAAGTTCCTGCGGGACAAAACTTTGTCTGCGCCGAAGATGGGTTCACCAAAACGGCGTGCAATTTTTGATTTCGGTCCAATATATCTTGCCATAATAAATAAATGTTTTTAATTCTATTGCCTAGATTTTCTAGAGACTCTAGATATCTAGAAATTATACTCTACGACGCTTCGGAGGACGGCAACCGTTGTGCGGCAGCGGTGTAACGTCAACAATCTCCATAACCTCGATACCGGCACCATGCACGGCACGGATAGCAGACTCACGTCCATTGCCCGGGCCCTTCACATAAGCCTTCACTTTACGCAGACCGAGGTCGAAAGCTACCTTTGCGCAATCCTCAGCAGCCATCTGTGCTGCGTACGGAGTGTTCTTCTTTGAACCACGGAATCCCATCTTACCAGCCGATGACCAAGAGATAATCTGACCCTCGTCATTAGCCAAAGACACAATAATATTATTGAAAGAACTGTGTACGTGAAGCTGGCCTATAGCACTAACCTTCACGTTTCTTTTCTTTGAAGTGACTGTTTTCTTTGCCATAATTCTTAAACTTTAATTTTTGATGTTTAATGTTTCATTTAGGAATTACTTCGTAGCCTTCTTCTTGTTAGCAACAGTCTTCTTCTTACCTTTACGGGTACGAGCGTTGTTCTTGGTGCTCTGACCACGAACAGGAAGACCGTTACGATGACGGACGCCACGATAGCAACCAATATCCATCAGTCGCTTGATGTTCAACTGGATCTCACTGCGGAGATCACCTTCTACCTTGAATTCAGCGCCGATAATTTCACGG
>CACXJZ010000058.1 GCA_902768105.1 uncultured Prevotellaceae bacterium | reverse complement strand
GTCAACGGCAGGAAAGTGGTCGTGAAGTAAGACGCGTAGCTGATTAGCTACAAAAAATCTGGGAGGGCGGCGCCCAACGCCCCGACGGCCGGCGGCGCCATCCACCTCGTTTGCGAGGTTCACGACGACGGCCCCTTCCGCCTCGTCGCCAACCGCCGCATCATCATCGCCGTAGAAGGGTAATTAATGTTTTTTATCGATTTCCTGTGAACGATTTCTGTCTTTCTGTGTATGCAATGATAGAGAGACAGAAATCGTTTAATCATTTAAAAGAACAAGAAATGAAAAGAGTAATCGTATATGTGGCGTTAATGGCGCTGAGCATTGGTGCAGTAGCACAGACGAAAGCGGTAAGGATTGAGAGTCCTATCGTGTCAGAGAAGGACTTTATGTGGTACACAGAACAAAAGGAGGCGTGGAAGGCGCTGACACAGAAAGACCCTACGAACGAAACAGCGTGGTTGAATTACTACAACGCAGCACGCTATATGAGCTGGTTCCAGCAGGAGGATTCGACAGCCAAACAGGTGGTAGGCGAGATGGAAGCAGCCATCCCCAATAGTTATACGTTTAACTTCTGTGCCTACCGCGAGTCGGTACAAGGTAAGGGTTACGGTGAGCCCAAGAAATATGCCGAGGCCGCATTGGCGAAGTTGCCTGACGAGTTGCAGTTCTTTGACTACGACAACTGGGTATGCTATCTGGCCATGCAGGGCGACGAGGTGCGCATGAAACCGTTGGCCAAGCGCTATTTCGATAGCGGCATCTACTCTGAGGCTGTACTTCGCTATAGCTACAACGAACTGGCAGGTATGGACGAAGACGGCATCTACATTGCTAATGGCGACGCTGCCATCATTCCTAAGTGGCTCATACAGGAGGGTATGGGTATGCACAAGGATAAGACCATCGTCTGCGCACCGTTCCTCGCTGTGAAGGAATACCGCGACTGGCTCTGCAAGAAACTGGATATTACCTTCCCAGAATGGGAAAGTGGGGAATACAAGTCGTATGATGACTACGAGCGCGCCCTGCTGCAAGCCATCATCGATAAGTATGGCAGCAAGGTCTATTTCTCGACCACTACGCCTTCCTCGACCATGGAGCCTTGGAAAAATAACCTCTATAATGAGGGACTGCTGTTGAAATACTCGAAGAAACCCTACGACAATCTTGCCGTGAAGCGTCGCAATGTGGAGGAACGCTACATGCTGGAGTATCTGCTCGTGTCGTTCCGTCCTGAATGGACAGCAGGTCAGCGACTCTCAGCTAACTATGCCGTGCTGCTGGCCGACCTTTTGCCTTACTACGCCAAGCACGACCAAAAACGTTATGACTGGCTGATGCGGCTGCTGGTGTGCGGCGTGACAAACACCTCGCTCGACGAGGAACACAAGCAGAATATTCTTCAGCAACTGATGTAGCTATGCTGATACCCCTACGACTGTCAGCCCAGACTGACGAACAGTTGATGCTACGGGCTGCACGAGGCAGCGACCGTGCTTTCGAGGAACTCTACAACCGTCATGCCCGACGGTTGCAGGGTTTCTTCGTCCGAAGGCTCGGTGACGATGCCGACCTGGCAGTTGACTTCATGCACGACACCTTCCTGCGACTCTATGCCGCCCGTGAGAAATACCACGAGGGCAGCAGTTTTCGCGCCTGGCTCTACACCATCGCCTATAATCTCTGCAAAAACCATCATCGCAATTTGTTGACCATCATCCACGACGATGAGAAAGACATGCCCACAGAGGCTGACATAGAGGTGGAACTTGACGAAAGCATCCTTCACGATGCCCTGCGTGAGGTTTTGAAGGGTCTGCCGGAACCCTACGCAATACTCTTCTCGCTACATTACGAGGAGGAACTCACTATCCCACAGATAGCGCAAATCACCGAGCTACCAGAGGGCACGGTGAAGTCGCGACTGCACAAGACAATGAAC
Source organism: uncultured Prevotellaceae bacterium (assembly GCA_902768105.1). Lineage (GTDB taxonomy): Bacteria > Bacteroidota > Bacteroidia > Bacteroidales > Bacteroidaceae > Prevotella. The sequence goes on along the minus strand of CACXJZ010000058.1, from coordinate 20,302 downwards.
ATCATCAAACAACAGCTCAAGCAATATGAAAATCGATAATCAAGACATCATCCGCACAGCCCGTCAACTGCGTGACGAAGAGAACGCCGAGCTACACGTCAGCCCTTGGAACCGTCATCGCCGTTTCCGTGTGCCAACGTGGCTTGTCGCCATCCCCGCAGCAGCCATCATAGGCTTCCTTCTTGGTCTATGGACGCAGGCAAATAGCAATAGCGACACGTCTCTGACGGCCCTCGTCGATACCGTCTATATCAGAGTACCGGAACCCCAGCCACAGCAAGACTCCACGGCTCAGGCTATTCCTGCAACATCTACACCTGCCGCCACGAAAACCAGTCCAAGGCAAACCGTCCGTACTACGTCAGTATCCGCTCCTACGCGAAAAGCCGTTGGCCGTCCTGTTGTTGACGACAATATCCGCTACGATTTGTTGGTCAGGAATTGAATAGGAAACTTTGGGGTAATGGGGTAAAGTGGTAAAGGGTTAAACTCACTATCGAAGGGTGAATATTTCAGAGAGAAGGTAATGATAAAATATAATATAATAATTAATTTATATATTACATTTTATTCTTTTTTCGACTGCGCTGCTTGCTGTCAGTGTACTTTACCCCATTACCCCTTTACCACTTACCACTTTTTCCTGTCACACTCAACCGCACCCCTGTGTAAAAATGCCGTTAATGCACTGTCAAAACGGCGTTTTAAGGTAGTAAACTCGGCATTTTTACAGGGTTAGGAAGGCGTTTTTCGGGTACAAAAACGCCGTTTTCAGAGGGGGCTACGCCGAGCTGCAGGGAGAGAGAGGCAGGGGAACGGGGAGATTCATTGGGGGGTAGCGAGTTTTTTTTAGCGGTTGCCGTCACTTCTTCTTCGCCTTCTTCGGCTTCGGCTCGGGCAGGGCCTTGCAGGTCTCGCTGACGAGGCGCGACAGGTAGTCGCGGTCATCGACGTCGGCAATGTAGAAGTAGTCCTTGGCACCTTCGTAGGGCGGACGCATATCGACGACGCGCAACAGCGGACGGACGGCCTCCGTGGGCTTCAGGTAGAAGCAGTCGTCGCAGATGAGCCCGAAGATTTTCCCGTCGCAGTAGATGCCGTAGTCGCCGAACATCTTCCTCGCCACAATCTCGCCCGCACCACTACACTGGTCGGCGATGTACGCTACAAAATCGGTATTGCTTGCCATAGTGATTGTCGTTTACTTAAACAGCTCGGGGAAGGTTTCGCGCTGGAGCGGCTGCGCTGCCAGCTGAGCGCAGCAGACGGCCGCAAGCATCGTGGCCAATAAGGTTTTAGTTTTCATAACGTAATATTTATTTTATGCTGCAAAGTTATAAAAAAATCCCCGAACACCATGCGGATGCCGGGGAATTTTTATCGCGTGAGAGATGATTACTTGCTGAGATAGGCGTCAACCTTTGCGGCGGTCTGCTTGCCGCTCGCCATGGCGCGAACCACGAGGGAGGCTCCGTTCTGGGCATCGCCACAGACGAAGACGTTCTCCGAGTACTGGGGATGCTCAGGCTTCAGGAAGCCCATGGCCAGCAGCACGAGCTCGGCCTTGATGATTTCGGGCTTGCCCTTTTCCACCATGATGGGCCGTCCGCCCTCGGGGTTGGGCTTCCAGTCAATCTCCTGCACCTTGACGCCGGTCAGCTTGCCGTTCTCGCCGAGGAACTCGAGCGTGTTGATGTTCCAGCGGCGTGTGCAGCCCTCCTCATGGCTCGATGTCGTCTTGAGGGTGCGGGGCCATTCGGGCCAGGGGTTCTGCGGGTCCTCGGGACCTTCGACGGGACGGGGCATAATCTCAATCTGCGTGACGCTCTTGCAGCCCTGACGATGGGCGGTGCCGATGCAGTCGGAGCCGGTGTCGCCGCCACCGATGACGAGGACGTCCTTGCCCTTGGCGGTGATGCGCTCGTCCTTCGAAAACTCCATGCCGGCCAGCACGCGGTTCTGCTGGGCGAGCAGCTCGAGGGCGAAGTGCACGCCCTTGAGTTCGCGGCCGGGGGCCTTCAGGTCGCGGGCGGTGGGAGTGCCCGTGGCGATGATGATGGCGTCGAAACCGGAAATTCCGGAAATTCCGGAAATTTCGGAATTATATTTAAACTCTATGCCCTCCTGCTCGAGCAGGGCGATGCGACGGTTGATGACGGTCTTGTTCAGCTTGAAATTGGGGATGCCGTAGCGCAGCAATCCGCCGGCGGCTTCGTTCTTCTCAAAGACGGTTACAGTGTAGCCCTTCAGATTAAGGTCGTTGGCGGCAGCCAGTCCGGCAGGACCGGCACCGATGACGGCCACCTTCTTGCCATTGCGCTGGATGTCGGTGCGGGGCTGGATAAATCCCTCCTGGAAAGCCATCTCGGTGATGGCGGCCTCGTCCTCGCGGTTGGTGGTCGGCTCGTGGTTGAAGCGGTTGAGCACGCAGGCCTTCTCGCAGAGGGCGGGGCAGATGCGGCCGGTGAACTCGGGGAAGGGGTTGGTGGAGTTCAGCAGACGGTAGGCCAGTTCGAAGTCGCCTTTATACAGCGCGTCGTTCCATTCGGGCGCCTTGTTGCCCAGCGGACAAGCCCAGTGGCAGAAGGGTACGCCGCAGTCCATGCAGCGGCTGGCCTGCAGTTTGCGTTCGCGAGTCGAGGGCGTCTGCTCCACCTCGCCGAAATCGTGGATTCTATCGTGAATCGGACGGTAACCCGCCTCCTGGCGGTGTATCTCTAAAAATGCTTTTGGATTTCCCATTGTAATTTACAATTTGACAATTTACCATTTACAATTTAATAGTCGCGCTGTATGTTTGCAATCTTCTCTTGCAGTTTCTTGTTCTGCTCCTCCTGCAGCACGCGCTTGTACTCGATGGGCACCACCTGTACGAACTCCTCGCAGTAGTGACTCCAGTTGTCGAGCATGCGTCCGGCCAGGGCCGAGCCTGTATGCAGGTAGTGCTGGCGGATAAGCTCGAGCAGCTCCTTGCGCGACACGCTGTCCTCGACCAGGTTGATTTCAACCATGTCCATGTTACAGAAGTAGTCGAAGTTGTGCTTGCGGTCCCAGACGTAGGCCACACCGCCCGACATACCGGCGGCGAAGTTTCGGCCCGTGTCGCCCAGCACTACCACGCGACCGCCGGTCATGTACTCGCAGCAGTGGTCGCCGGCACCCTCGATAACGGCGATGGCGCCAGAGTTACGCACGCCGAAGCGCTCGCCGACCTTACCGTTGATATAGAGCTCGCCGCTCGTTGCTCCGTAGAGACCCGTGTTGCCGGCGATGATGTTGTCCTCGGCGTGGAAATCCTCACCACTTCGGGCGGGAGGCAGAATCGAAATGCGTCCACCAGAAAGACCCTTGCCGAAGTAGTCGTTGCACTCGCCCTCGAGCTTCAGGTTCAAGCCGCTCACGGCAAAGGCGCCGAAGCTCTGACCTGCAGAACCCTTGAACTTGATGTTGATGGTGCTGTCGGGCAGTCCGGCTTCGCCGTACTTCTGGGCGATGACACCGCTGAGCATCGTGGTCACGGCGCGGTCGGTATTCTTGATGGCGTAGTCGAGTGTCACCTCCTCCTGACGGTCGATAGCCTTCTCGGCGGCCTTGATAATCTCCTCGTCCTTCACACCGCTGACCTTGGTGAAAGCGCCGCGGTCCCAATATAATGCCTTTTCCGTCTCGGGCTTATGCAACAGACGTGCAAAGTCGATGGTTTTCTGCTTGTCGGTAGCGTTGGTGGTGTCAACCTCAATCAGCTCGGTGTGTCCGATGATTTCCTTCAGCGAGTGAACGCCAATCTCGGCGAGATATTCGCGAACCTGCTCGGCCAGGAAGGTGAAGAAGTTGACCACGTACTCGGCGCGACCCTCGAAGTGCTTGCGCAGCTCCGGGTTCTGCGTGGCGACGCCCATGGGGCAGGTATTCGTGTTACACTTACGCATCATGACGCAACCCAGAACAATCAGTGGCAGCGTGCCAAACGAGAATTCGTCGGCACCGAGCATTGCCATGATAATCACGTCCTTGGCGGTCTTGAGCTGACCGTCAGTCTGCAGGCGCACCTGGTTTCTGAGGCCGTTTATCACGAGCGTCTGTTGCGTCTCAGCGAGTCCAATCTCGGGCGAGATGCCTGCGAAGCGCATCGAGCTGGCAGGGCTGGCACCCGTACCACCCTCGGCACCGCTGATGACGATGAGGTCGGCCTTAGCCTTGGCCACACCTGCGGCAATGGTTCCCACGCCACTCTCGGCAACGAGCTTCACGCTGACGGCGGCCGTCGGGTTGATGTTCTTCAGGTCGAAGATGAGCTGCGCCAAGTCCTCGATGCTGTAGATGTCGTGATGAGGTGGGGGAGAGATGAGCGAGATGCCGGGTATGGCGTTACGCGTCTTGGCGATAATCTCGTTGACCTTGAAGCCGGGCAGCTGTCCGCCCTCGCCGGGCTTTGCTCCCTGGGCCACCTTGATCTGTATCTCCTCGGCATTCACCAAGTACTCAGCGGTCACGCCAAAACGTCCGCTGGCTATCTGCTTGGTCTTTGAGCTCAGGCTCACGCCATCGACCTCCGTGTGGTAGCGGGCATTGTCCTCGCCGCCCTCGCCGGTATTGCTTCGTGCGCCCAGCTTGTTCATCGCCAGGGCAAGTGCCTCGTGGGCCTCGATGCTCAGGGCACCGAACGACATGGCGCCGGTGACGAAGTGCTTCACGATGCTCTCCACGGGCTCGACCTCGTCGATGGGAGTCGGCTTGGCAGCCTTCTTCCAACCAAAGAAGTCGCGGATGAAGATGGGGCTCTCCTTCTCGTCAACCAGTTTTGCCCAAGCCTTGAACTTATCGTAGTTGCCCTGACGGGTAGCCAGCTGCAGCTTGGCGATGGTCTCCGGGTTCCACGCGTGCTTAATACCGTCCTTTCTCCATGAGAACTGTCCGTTGTTGGGAAGGAAACCACTCCCCTCGCCTCTGGGAGAGGGGTCGGGGGTGAGGCCTCCCTTATGCAGCGCGATGGCATCGCGGGCAATCTCCTTGAGGCCCACGCCGCCGATGGTGCTCACCTCTGTGCCAAAATAGCGGCGCAGCAGGTCTTCGCTCAGTCCGATGCTCTCGAAAATCTTAGCACCACGGTAAGAGCGGATGGTCGAGATACCCATCTTCGACATAATCTTCTTCAGGCCCTTGTCCACCGCCTTGATGTAGTGGGCTTCAGCCGTAGCGTAATCCTCCTGAATCTTTCCTTTCTTCACCAGGTCATCCAGGACGGCGAACGTCATGTAGGGGCACAGCGCACTGGCGCCGTAGCCCAGCAGCAGTGCGGCGTGCATCACCTCGCGAATCTCACCGCTCTCAACAATCAGCGCAGTCTGCACACGCTTGCCCACGCTAATCAGATAGTGGTGAACGGCAGAAACAGCAAGGAGAGAGGGGATGGCGGCATGCTTTTCGTCGATGTCGCGATCGGAGAGAATGATGTAGTTTACACCCTCGTCAACACTCGCTTCAGCCTGATGGCACAGGTCGTCGAGAGCCTTACGCAAGCCTTCTTCGCCCTGTGCTATCTCGAAGAGCATAGCGAGTTTCTGGGTTTTAAATCCCTTGTAACGGATGTTACATAGTATATCAAGTTGTGTGTTGGTCAAAACAGGTTGTGGCAGGCGCACCATCTTACAGTTCGATGCGTCAGGCGTCAATATGTTGGTTCCAACAGCGCCAATGTACTCGGTGAGGCTCATTACCAACTCCTCACGGATGGGGTCGATGGCAGGGTTCGTCACCTGAGCAAACTGCTGGCGGAAGTAGTTGAACAATACCTGTGGACGATCGCTGATAACGGCCAGCGGCGTGTCGTTACCCATGGCAGCAACAGGCTCCTGTCCGGCAGTCGCCATCGGGATGATGGTCTTGTCAATATCCTCCTGGCCAAATCCGAAGGTGACGAGTTTACTCTGCAGATCGCTCACGCCATTGTCCACATGGCGGCCGCTCTTCAGCTTCTCCAGCTGCACGCGGTTCTCGTTAAGCCACTCACGGTAAGGATGCGCTTTCGCCAGCTTCTCCTTGATCTCGCCGTCATAGTAGATTTTACCCTCGAGCGTGTCGATAAGCAGAATCTTACCCGGCTGCAGACGACCCTTTGATACCACGTCGCCTGGCTCGAAGTCCATCACGCCAACCTCAGAGGCTACAACCATCATACCGCCCTTTGTGATGGTATAACGGCTCGGGCGCAGACCATTACGGTCTAGCATACCGCCCGCATAGCGACCATCGCTAAACAGCAGCGCAGCAGGACCGTCCCACGGCTCCATCAGGATGGAGTGGTACTCGTAGAACGCCTTCAAATCCTCCGAAATCGGGTTCTTGTCGTTAAAGCTTTCGGGCACCAGGATGGCCATTGCCTGTGGCAACGAGAGTCCGCTCAACATCAGGAACTCGAAAACGTTGTCGAGCGAGGCTGAGTCGCTCATGCCGTCCTGCACGATGGGGCGCAGGTCCTTGATGTCGCCCAGTGCCTCACTGTTTAGCACGCTCTCTCTTGCCTTCATCCAGCCGCGGTTACCACGAATGGTATTAATCTCACCGTTGTGTGCTAACAGGCGGAACGGCTGTGCCAACTTCCACTTGGGGAATGTGTTTGTGCTGAAGCGTGAATGTACCAGTGCCAGTCCGCTCGTAAAGTAGTCGTTCGAGAGGTCAGGGAAGTAGCGGCGCAGCTGTCCGCTGGTCAGCATTCCCTTATAGATGATATTCTTGTTTGAAAGCGAGCAGATGTAGAAATCGTCATTGTCTATACGATTCTCTATGCGCTTGCGTACCTTATATAATATGCGCTCGAACACTGGCACATTCTCATCTGTTATGCCAGTTACGAAAATCTGTTTGATGTCGGGCTCCACTTCGCGTGCTGCCGCACCAAGCACTTCGGGGTTGGTAGGCACAGCTCGCAGATGCATCAGCGTCAGTCCTTCGCGCTCTATCTCCTCGATCATCACGCTCAGAATCTGCTGTTGCGCCTTCTCGTCCTTGGGCAGAAACACCAGTCCTGTACCATACTTTCCCTTTTCAGGAACAGGAATGCCCTGCAACAGAATAAACTCATGGGGAATCTGTACCATGATACCAGCACCGTCGCCAGTCTTGTCGCGCGTCTCAGCTCCACGATGCTCCATGTTTTCGAGCACCTTTAGTGCATTGTCCACCAGTTCGTGACTCTTTCCGCCGTGTATGTTTACCACCATACCCACGCCGCAAGCGTCGTGCTCGTATTCCGGTTGATACAAACCTTTAAAATCTTTACATTTTGTCATATTATCCTTACTTTTTCTTACTTTCTGCTAAAATTTGCCTGCAAAGGTAGTTCAGTTTGTAATCATAGTCAAAATAATTCTATCTTTTTTGCTTTGGAAAACACCCCGACTTACACTTTGCTCGTTTATCGTCAGTTTTTCTTTCGTTTTGAAATGAATCAGACGCTCGGGACTCGTTACTGTTGACACATTGTCATTTTGCTCTCAAAACAAGGTTTCTGTGTCCGCAAACAACAATAGCTTACTTTGATTTTGACGTTTTGTAACAAAATGATATGTTTTTAAAGCAATATGAAAACAAAACGAAAGCAAACTAATCTCAATTCATTACAAAGTGTAAGTTGGTTGTTGTTTTAACAATCAATTGGTAAGATTTGTTGCTAAGTTTCTTTCAAATTGCCGTACCTTTGCAATCGAAACGTTTCAGACAGTAACCCAACGAGTGGGTTTACTTAGTAATTATTAATAAGGTAAAAAGGAAAAAGCGTATGAAAAGGATTGAAGCAATTATCCGTAAGACTAAGTTCGAGGATGTGAAGGAGGCGCTGTTACAGTCAGACATCGACTGGTTTGAGTACCATAACGTACACGGTATCGGACAGAGCCGACAGGAAAGGATATATCGTGGCGTTCAGTATTCTACGGATGTGATTGAGCGTGTGGCGCTGACCATTGTGTGTCGTGACCAGTTTGTAGAGCCGACAGTTAATGTTATACTGCAAGTGGCACATACAGGCGAGATAGGCGACGGACGTATCTTTGTGAGCGAGATGATCGACACGTGGAGCATCCGTACTGGTGAACACGGTGACACCGTTTTGAGAGACAAAAAATAATTTAGGGTAACAAAAAAGTAAGATGCAGCCGGGCTTTGCGCTGTGTGAGGCTGGTTTTACGCGTAGTAAGAACACGGCAAACATCCTGATGAAGAACTTTGTCGATTTCATGTTCGGCTCATTGTTGTTCTTCTTCCTCGGCTTCGGCTTCATGTTTGGTGCCGATACCCTGGGCGGATTTATTGGTATGCCTAACTGGGGCGACCTGAGTTTCTATGAGAGCGAGCTGCCTGTAGAGGGTTTCTTGATTTTCGAGACCGTCTTCTGTGCCACCTCTGCTACCATCGTCAGTGGTGCAATGGCTGAACGAACGAAATTCTCTATGTACCTGATTTATAGTGCTGTTATCTCGCTAATTATCTATCCCGTCGAGGGCCACTGGACATGGGGCGGCGGTTGGCTTTGCAACGATGCTGCCGACAGTTTTATGATGACAACATTCGGTGACGTGTTCCACGATTTCGCAGGTTCTGCCATCGTTCACTCTGTGGGTGGTGTACTGGCTCTGATTGGTGCGCTGGCACTAGGTCCCCGTATCGGCAAGTATGACAAGAACGGCAAGAGCCGCGCTATCCCTGGTCACAACCTGATGATGGCTGCTCTAGGCGTCTTTATCCTCTGGCTGGGATGGTTTGGTTTCAACCCAGGTTCACAGTTGGCTGCCAGCGGTGAGGTAAACCGCATCGCCATCTCTCATGTGTTCCTGACCACGAACCTCGCTGCTGCTGCAGGTGGTGTGGCTACGATGTTCCTCACTTACATCAAGTACGGCAAGCCCTCACTCTCGCTCACGTTGAACGGTGTACTGGCAGGTTTGGTAGGTATCACCGCTGGTTGTGACCTCGTATCACCCACCGGTGCCGTTATCATCGGACTCGTTTGCGGTATTGTATTGGTGTTTGCCATTGAGTTCATTGACCACGTGCTGCATATTGACGACCCTGTAGGTGCAAGCTCTGTACATGGTGTCTGCGGTATTCTTGGTACGCTGATGACTGGCCTGTTCTCAACGACCAACGGCGCATTCTACGGCGGTGGTTGGGGTTTCTTCGGTGCTGAGTGCTTCGGTATCTTAGTCATCGATCTCTGGGCTGCTGCATGTGGTTTCATTTTGTTCTATGGTATAAAATATATTCACGGACTTCGCGTTAATAAACGTATAGAAGAGGAAGGCCTCGACATCTATGAACATGGTGAGGCTTGCTACAACTAAAATTAAGTTTAGAGGTTAGAGTTTAAAGTTTAGAAAGATTATGAAAAAGATTGTTATTATAGCATTGGGACTGGTCATGGGTACGACCACCTTTGCACAGGAGATAGAGACAACGGTAAGTGCAGACGTTGTAAGTAATTACATTTGGCGTGGCCTGGATTTGGGCGACGTGTCGTTGCAGCCCACGCTTGGTATCGGGTATGAAGGACTGAGCCTGACTGCCTGGGGTAATGTGGGTATCAGCAACCCTAATGACACAAAGGAGCTTGACCTGACGCTCGGCTACACTATCGGAGGCTTTAATATAGGCATTACAGACTACTGGACAAACGATGGCGGCGATCCTGAGGCACGCTATTTCAAATATGATGCCCACGGAACGAACCACGTGTTCGAGGCCAATATCGGCTATGACTTCGGAGTAGCCAGTGTACAGTGGTTCACTAACTTTGCCGGTAATGACGGCGTAAACAAGGACGGTAAGCGAGCCTACAGCAGTTATATGGAAGTGAATGTCCCATTTAAGCTTTCTGCTATAGATTGGACTGCTACGGCTGGCGCCGTCCCCTATGCTACAGACTTCTATGGGACGAGTGGTTTTGCTGTTACTAACTTGTCGTTGCGGGCATCTAAGGACATCAAGGTCACCGACTCGTTCTCGATACCGATTTTCGGACAGTTTGTCGGCAACCCCTGCTCACAAAAGGCCTATCTGGTATTTGGCTTGACGTTACAACCATAGTTAATGATATGAATACAAAGTACATCTTCGTTACAGGCGGAGTGGTTTCCTCGCTAGGCAAGGGAATCATCTCCGCCAGTATCGGTAAATTGCTGCAGGCACGCGGCTACAAGGTTACCATCCAGAAGTTCGACCCCTACATCAACATCGACCCAGGGACATTGAACCCTTACGAGCACGGTGAGTGCTATGTGACCGTTGACGGTATGGAGACCGACCTGGATCTGGGACACTACGAACGGTTTACGGGCATTCACACAACCCGCAACAACTCCATCACAACGGGACGCATCTACAAGACTGTCATTGACCGTGAGCGTCACGGCGACTATCTGGGCAAGACGATCCAGGTGGTGCCGCATATCACGGATGAGATTAAGCGCAGGATGCTGCGCGAGGGTCTCGACGAGGGACTTGACTTCGTCATTACGGAGGTGGGTGGCACCATCGGTGACATTGAGAGCGCGCCGTTCATGGAGGCCATTCGTCAGTTGCGTTGGCAGTTGGGCAGGGATGCTGTGTGTGTGCATCTGACCTATGTGCCCTATCTGAAGGCCGCCGACGAACTGAAGACAAAACCCACACAACACTCAGTAAAGGAGTTGCAGGGGATGGGTATCCAGCCCGATATCCTTGTACTGCGGACAGAACGTCACCTTGACAATGCGATACGCATGAAAGTGGCGTCGTTTTGTAATGTCGATCTGGAGTGCGTGGTGCAGAGTGAGGATATGCCGAGCATCTACGAGGTGCCCGTCAGCATGCAGCGACAGGGTCTCGATGCTGCCATCCTGCGAAAGATAGGCATTCCTGTGGGCGAGACTCCAGCAATGCAGTCGTGGCACGACTTCCTCGAAAAGCAACGCAATGCCACACGCGAGGTACACATTGGTCTTGTGGGCAAGTATGACTTGCAGGATGCATATAAGAGCATTCGCGAGAGCCTGAATCTGGCAGGCATTTATAATGATGTGAAGGTGAAACTGCACTTCGTTAACAGCCAGGAGTTGACAAAGGGAAACGTCGCCAACCGGTTGGAAGGCATGGCAGGTATCGTCGTCTGTCCAGGCTTCGGACAACGGGGTATCGAAGGAAAAATCATTGCGGCGGAGTATGGTCGTACGCACGATGTGCCAACGTTCGGCATTTGTCTGGGTATGCAGATGATGGTGATTGAGTTCGCCCGCAACGTGTTGGGTTACAAGGATGCCAATAGTGCCGAGATGGACGATAAGACACCGCACAATGTCATCGACATGATGGAGGAGCAGAAGAGCATCACGGAGATGGGCGGCACCATGCGACTGGGAGCCTATGACTGTGAACTGAAGGAAGGTAGCCGAGTGGCGCAAGCCTATACGGCGCAGCCCGACTCTTCACTTACAATCAGCGAGCGCCATCGTCATCGTTACGAGTTCAACAACAAATACAAGGAAGAGTATGAGGCAAAGGGCATGAAGTGTGTAGGTATCAATCCTGCTGCCGAACTGGTGGAAATTGTCGAGATTCCCGAGAAGAAGTGGTACATTGGCACACAGTTCCACCCAGAGTATTCGTCTTCGGTACTTCATCCGCACCCGCTCTTCATGGACTTTATCAAGGCATGCACAAATGGTAAATAGCCCAATAGCCAAATAAATAGTAAATGGTAAATTGTCAAATTGTAAATTTCTATGGTGGAACAGCTAAAGCATGAGTGTGGCGTAGCGATGATTCGCCTGTTGAAGCCGCTGTCGTATTACAAGCAGAAGTACGGCACGAGCGCCTATGGGTTTAATAAGCTATACCTGATGATGGAGAAGCAGCACAACCGAGGTCAGGAGGGCGCTGGTATCGCCTCGGTGAGCCTGAAGAACGAGCCGGGTACGGAGTATATGTTCCGCGAGAAGGCCGAGGGTAAGGACGCCATTACGGAAATCTTTTCACGTGTGACGCAGGAAATGGCTGGCGAATTGTTAATGGGCCACCTGCGCTACTCGACCACGGGCAAGAGCGGACTGACGTTCGTGCATCCGTTCCTGCGTCGCAATAACTGGCGCGCCAAGAATCTCTGTCTGTGTGGCAATTTCAATATGACCAACATCGACGAGGTCTTTGACTTCCTGACCGCTCAAGGCCAGTCGCCGCGTATCTATGGCGACTCGTACATCACGCTCGAACTGATGGGTCATCGGCTCGATCGTGAGGTAGAACGACTCTTCGTTGAGGCCAAGGAGCAGGGCTTGGAGGGTACTGCCATTACTGACTACATCGACGACCACGTGGAAATGGCAAATGTGCTGAAGAAGACGATGAGCCATTACGACGGCGGCTATGTGATGTGTGGTCTGACGGGCTCTGGCGAGATGTTCAGCATGCGCGACCCGTGGGGCATCCGTCCAGCGTTCTGGTATCAGGACGACGAGATTATCGCCCTCGCCAGCGAGCGCCCCGTGCTGCAGACGACGTTTGACCTGCAGGCCGAGGACGTCCACGAACTTCAGCCAGGCCAGTCGCTCATCGTTCATAGGAATGGCGAAATGAAGTTGCAGCAGATCTTGCCCGCCCAGCAGCTGTCAGCCTGTAGTTTTGAGCGAATCTACTTCAGCCGAGGCTCCGACCGCGACATCTATCAGGAGCGCAAACGACTGGGTGAGCAGCTCGCTCCCGCTATCCTCAAGGCTATTGATGGCGACGTTGAGAACACCGTCTTTTCCTATATCCCCAATACCGCCGAGGTGGCCTTCTACGGAATGACGGACGGTTTCCGTCAGCAGGGTTACAATGTGCGTACTGAGAAGGTTGTATGGAAGGACATCAAGTTGCGCACGTTCATTGCCGACAACTCTGAGCGCAACGACCTCGCCGCTCACGTCTATGACATTTCTTACGGCTCGCTGCGCCCCTATAAGGATAATCTCGTAATTATCGACGACTCGATAGTTCGTGGTACGACGCTCCGTGAGAGCATCTTCAAGATTCTCGACCGTCTGCATCCCAAGAAGATTGTGATGGTCAGCAGTTCGCCCCAGATACGCTATCCCGACTACTACGGCATTGATATGGCCCGACTGGAGGAGTTCTGCGCCTTCCGCGCCACGATGGCACTCATTGAGGAGCGTGGTCTGTGGCAGCTCGTCAACGACACTTATCTGGCCTGTAAGCGTGAGCCGCAGCGTAATCGGGTGCGCGACATCTACGAGCCGTTCACAGTCGATGAGATCAACGCGAAGATTGTCGAGATGTTGCGTCCTACGGATATGCAGTCGCCTATCGAACTGGTGTTCCAGAGCATCGAGGGCCTGCACGAGGCTTGTCCTAACCACCCTGGCGACTGGTACTTCACGGGCCATTATCCCACGCCTGGCGGCACCCGCCTCTGTAATCAGGCCTTCGTGAACTACATTGATAACAAACAGAAAAAACAAAATTAAAAATAGTAAGATTATGTGTGGAATTGTTGCAATACTTAACGTCAAAGAACAGACTTCTGAGTTGAGACAAAAGGCATTGAAGATGAGTCAGAAAATCCGTCATCGCGGACCTGATTGGAGTGGTATCTACTGTGGCGGAAGCGCCATCCTCGCCCATGAGCGACTGAGCATCGTGGACCCAGAATCAGGCGGACAGCCCCTCTATAGCCCCCGCCCCTTGGAGGGGGATGGGGGAGGCCTGCAGGTGCTGGCTGTCAACGGCGAGATTTATAACCATCAGGAGATTCGCCGTCGCTTTGCCGGACAGTACGAGTTCCAGACGGGTTCGGACTGCGAAGTCATTCTGGCACTTTATAGAAGCCTCACCCCCGACCCCTCTCCAAAGGGCGAGGGGGGTAATATCACCCACAAGCAGATTTGTCAGATGTTGGAACAGTTGAGCGGCATCTTTGCCTTTGTGCTCTACGATGAGGAGCGCGACGAGTTCCTCATTGCACGCGACCCCATCGGCGTCATACCCCTTTATGTTGGCTACGACAGCGACGGCACCGTCTATGTGGCCTCTGAGCTCAAGGCTCTCGAAGGCCAATGCGAGCGCTACGAGCCGTTCCTGCCCGGCTATTACTATTGGAGCCGTGAGCCAGGCATGAAGCGTTACTACAAGCGCGATTGGTTTGACTACGAGGCAGTAAAGGACAACAAGGCTTCTGTGCAGGACATCCACGATGCGCTGGAGGATGCCGTGAAGCGTCAGCTGATGTCTGATGTGCCCTACGGCGTGCTGCTCTCTGGCGGTCTCGATTCGAGCGTTATCTCCGCCATTGCCGAGAAATACTCTGAGATGCGTATTGAGGACGACTCGAAGACAAAGGCCTACTGGCCCCGCCTGCACTCGTTTGCCGTAGGTCTGAAGGGTGCTCCCGACCTTGCAAAGGCGAAGCTCGTGGCCGACCATATCGGTACCGTACACCACGAAATCAACTATACCATCCAGGAGGGTCTCGACGCTATCCGCGATGTCATCTACTTCATCGAGACCTACGATGTCACCACCGTTCGTGCCTCCACGCCGATGTACCTGCTGGCGCGTGTCATCAAGTCGATGGGTATCAAGATGGTACTCTCTGGCGAGGGTGCCGACGAGATATTCGGTGGCTATCTCTATTTCCACAAGGCGCCAACGGCTAAGGATTTCCACGATGAGACCGTTCGCAAGCTCTCGAAACTCTATCTCTACGACTGTCTGCGCGCCAACAAGAGTCTCTCAGCCTGGGGCGTTGAGGGTCGTGTGCCCTTCCTCGATAAGGAATTTCTTGATGTCGCCATGCGCACCAATCCCGAGGCGAAGATGTGTCCGGGTTCCACGATGGAGAAGAAGATTGTTCGCGAGGCCTTTGCCGACATGTTGCCCAAGGAAGTCGCCTGGCGTCAGAAGGAGCAGTTCAGCGACGGTGTGGGCTACTCGTGGATTGACACCTTGAAGCAGATTACTGCCGAGGCCGTTACTGACGAGCAGATGGCGCATGCTGCCGAGCGCTTCCCCATCAATCCGCCGAAGAACAAGGAGGAGTACTACTACCGCTCCATCTTTGCCGAGCACTTCCCCTCTGACTCTGCCGCACGCAGCGTGCCCAGCGAGGCCTCTGTCGCCTGCTCCACCGCTATCGCTCTCGAGTGGGATGCCGCTTTCAAGGGCATGAACGACCCCAGCGGAAGAGCTGTCAAGGGCGTGCACGAACAAGCGTATTGACCTCTTTAGTTCTACATTTCTGCTGTTTTCTTTGGTTGTTTCAGAAATAATGCTTATCTTTGCGCTCGAGCATGAATGAATGATTAACTAAAAACATAAAACAGCTATGAATAAGAACGAGAAATTTGTCATCACCATCAATCGTGAGTTAGGCAGTGGCGGTCGTACCGTGGGCAGAAAGTTAGCAGAGAGACTGGGCGTAGAGTTCTACGACAAGGCCGTCATCAAGGGCCTGCAAGAGAAGTACCGTCTCACCGTCGAGGAAATTGAGAAGCTCAAGGGCCGCAAGCAGAGCTGGTGGGCCGACTTCAAGCGCCAGATGATTAACGGTCCGAGTGCATCGTCCAACTACTACATTCCGCGAGTGGGCGACGAGCCTGTGCAGTTAGATACCGATGACGTGTTCAGGACCGAGACGGAGATTCTCTCTGGCATCGCTGCCGAGGAGTCGTGCGTCGTAGCTGGCCGCAGCGGCTTCTATGTGTTCCGCAAACATCCCAACCACCTGAACATTCTCATTCAGGCTTCTATGCCCCACCGTCTGGAGCGTGTGATGCGCAAGCAGCACATGACCGAGGCTGAGGCCCGCAAGACCATTGAGAAGGTGGATAAGATGCGCGAGAACTACGTGAAGGAATATACCGGCACTTCGCGTTACGACACCCGCAACTACCAGCTGCTCATCTCGATGGACGATTTCAGCGAGGACGATGCTGTGGAGGTAATCCTTGAATACATCAATCGCATGAGCAAATGATGAAACGCCTGATAGCATCCCTTTTCGTGGCTTTGGTCTTTGGAGTCACGACAGCCTGGGCGCAGCAGCCTGGCGACGGAAAATACATGTTGCAGAATGGTAACGTGACGATTGTCATTGACGCTGCCCACGGCGGCAGAATCGTCTCGTACAAGTATGGCGAGCAGGAGGCCCTTTCTCAGCTGACGTGGCCCGAGTCCTTTGGTAGCACCTTCTGGACCAGTCCGCAGCGGGAGTGGAACTGGCCTCCCGTGCCTGAGTTCGACAAGCAGCCCTATACCGTTGAGGCGGCCGACGACGAAGTTATCCGCATGGTCAGCAATGTGTCGGCACGACTGGGCTTCAAGATTCGCAAGACAATCACGCTTGGCGAGAACCGTTCGTTCCTCATCACCTATACCATCATCAACGAGAGCAACGAACCCAAGAAGGTGGCGCCGTGGGAGATTACGCGCGTGCCTAACGAGGGCGGTCTGATTTTCTTCAAGGTCCCCTTGTCTGGCATCACTCCTGCCGGACTCATGAACTTCAGGGAAGCTTTTGGCGCCGTGTGGTATCAGACGGACGAGGCGAATCAGAATCGCAAGATCAATGCCGACGGAAAGGGCTGGCTGGCCTACTGTAACGAGGGACTGCTGCTGGTGAAGGCCTTTGAGGACCTTGACGACACGCAGCCTGCTCCCGGTGAGGCCGAGATTCAGGTCTATCTCAACAGAGGCCGCACGTTCATCGAGCTGGAGAGCCAGGGCGCTTACCGCACCCTTCAGCCTCATGAGGAGCTCTATTGGACCGTCCGCTGGTACCTGTTGCCCTCCGAGGGTCCTGCTGAACCCTCTGAGATTCTGCTGCAGCAGGTAAAGGCTCTGCTGTATTAATCACTTTATTTCATCTGCTCCAGCAGCCTTGCGAGCTCTTCGAGCCGGTGCGGGTCAACGTTCAGGTCGAGCAGTTGTCCGTCGCGGTTGAAGAGCTTGTAGGTGGGGAAGCTGTGGACGTCCAGATAGCGCTCGATGGCATCCTGCTGCGCTTGGGGCAGGTTGTAGTGTGCCACGTTCGGACCGCTGACGTTATACTCCTTGATGACGTTCTGCCAGGAGTCCTCTGGGCTGCGGTTGGCGAGGTAGAGGTACTGGATGTCGTAGGCGTTCAGGCGGGCGTACTCCTCAGTAGAGTGGGAGAGTGCCTCTTTGCACGGTCCGCACCACGTGCCCCAGATGTCCAAAAGCACAAACTTTCCCTTGTACGGTTCCAGAATCTTCTTCAGCAGCGCCTCGCCTTCGCTGAGTCCTGCAAGGTTGTCAGCTGATTTCAGAACCAGTTTGTCGAACTCGCGGTTCTCAATGGCGATGTAGTGGTCGTTCTGCTTCTCAATCAGCGCGATGCAGGTGGGATTGCTAATCATTGCCTTCACCGTGTCCATGACGTTGGGCAGCAGCGAGGTACGTTCGCGGTCAATATATTCGAGTGCCTGTCGGGCGAGCCAGATGTTCTTGATAAACGGGTCGGCGCCGAGTGAGTCAAGCGTCACGACTTGTTCTTTCAGGGTGTTCACGAGCAGTCCGCCATTGATGATTTTCGAGGCTCTCGGCGTTTGTATAATCTTATCCACCTCCTTGATCAAGTCTCCATTCAGCGAGTCGAGTTCCTGCGACTTGCGTACCTTCGCATCAAAGGTGGGTTCTGCCTCGATGAGGGGCGATACTTCGTCAGCCCATTTCTTCCAACGTGTGAGCAGTGCCAGTTCTTCGTCGTTGGTGGCGAACTCCTGGTAGTGGTCACGGAGACTATAAGCAAACACGGCATTGCGTGCCAATGAGGCATCTTCTAAATAGTCGCGCAGGAATCCACCGAGGTCGCGGTGCAGGGTATAGGGTTTTTCTATCTTCGTCCAGAACATGTCGTAGGCATAGCGGCGGGCATGGTCAGGGAGTTGCATACCTTTTGCGCGGAAGCGGGCCTGACCAAAGGCACGTGCCTGCTGCATCAGCGTGTTGCCTTTCCTGTAAAGGTTGAAGCGAGTGGAGAGCGTGGGATGCTGCTCACAGAGCGCGTCGATGTTGGCGTATTGTGATTTGATGAGACTATCGACCGAGGCAATGTATGGTTCAAAGAGTTCCGCACTTCCTTTGCCAGCACTCTCCGCCCCATCATATAAATCTATAGTCTTCCAGTCGAGCGGATATTTGAAGAGCTCGTTCTGCAGGCGGCAATCGTCACCCATGAAGAAGCGGCGACCTTCCTTGAAGTCGTAGAGCATGAAGTAGGTCTTGCCAGGCTCGAACATCATGCGGATGAAGCAACGGCGCCAGTCCATGAAGAACTCCGTACTGTTCAGAACAGGAATCTTTACGCTGAAGCGTCCCTGCTCGTCCAAGTCGGCATAGACTGACTCCTGCTTGTCAGCATAGAGATTATGATAGCCGAACTCGAAGGTCTTCAGCTGCTTGAAGTGCTCAGGCATATCTTTGATCCAGCCCACAACGGTCACGGTATTCTCCTTATAGCCACTATCCACAAAGTCCGAGCGAGTGTCCTTCGTGGGATAATCAGGCATGAAACGACCGGTTATCATCGAATACATAGCCTTATCACTGCCAATCTGTATCGGGCGCTGGCCTTTCTTGTTCTTGCCGATGGTGACCTTCAGTTCGTCATTGCCGTTGGTCATGACGATCTTAGCCTCACCGGTTTTCTGGTTCACGTCGCAATGCTTGTAGTTCCAGAACTTGCAGTCGTAAATGGCACAGTCCTCAAAGAAAGCAATCTTCCAGTCACCCTTGTCGTCGCACCAATAGGAAGGAAAGAGCTGTTTCCAACGCACCTCCACAGGTTTGATGCCTTTGATCTGGAAAGCACGTTCGCCGTCGCCCTCGATGAAGTCGAACGTTTTGGTGTCCTTTGGCAGCGGTGGGAAATGGAACGCCATCTCGCGCTTGTAGTCCTTATTTGTTTGTACAAACTTGTTGAGTTCTATGCCATCAGCAGAAGTGATGGTATAACGCTGCTCACCAACTTTCAAATAGGTGTCGCCAGCAAACTGAAAGCTAAAGTCGGGATAGTCCGACCGCTGCTGTGCAGTGATATACACCACGGTCTCGTTGTCCTTCAACTCGACCTTCGTTACGTCGAGGGCGAGATTGAAAAATCCGTCGCCGTTAGTGTTTCCATACTCGATAGTGGGTTTCTCCCACACGATTGCTTTCCCTTTAGCCTGCCCCGCCAATGCTACGAGGACTAACAGCATGGTTGATAATAGTTTTTTCATACACATATTGTTGTTTTTTTTGTTAAGTTCAAATTAGCTGTTGTGGTTCTTTTTCTCGTTGATAGGCTCCAGAACATATTTGAAGAATACGGCTGCGATGCTTGCACCGACAATGGGAGCCAAGATATAGACCCAGAACCACCCGCCCTATGCCACGATACGTGGACCGAAATCACGCGCAGGGTTCAGTCCTGCCTGTGTAAGTGGAGCAATAAAGAAGATGATGCTCGATACAGTCAGACCGATGAACAATGGCTGCATGTCGGAGGATGGCCTGCGCGTAAGGAACACCGACAGCGTTACTGCCAGTCCCCACACCATGCCAATCTGGAAGATGCTGTTGTACTCATTGAAAAGAACGGCTACAGCCACACTGCTACAACCAAAAAGTATGAGAACGAACGTTCCCAACATTTCACCGATAAAGTCTTTCATCATTCTTATTCACTTGTTTCAACTGCAAAAATAGCAATTATTTTGGAATTATCAGATACTCTGCTCTCTGATTTTTAGTGATTTTAGATTTTTCTCGCTCCACTGCGATAAACGAACGTAACTTTCATTCAAACCACCAAACAATTAGTTGCTAATTGTTGTCTTCAGTCTTTTATTTCTTCTTCGGTGTCACGCTGAAACGGTAAGACAAGGAGAGGAGGACGTAGCGGCGCATATTGTTGGTCCACATCTCAGTGCGACCGGTAGAGCTGACGTAGTACTGCCACTGCGATACCTGACCAAGGATGTCGTAGCCCTTCAGCTTGGCTACCCATCGGCCCTGATGCCAGGACTTGGTGAGCGTAGCATCCCAGTAGAGGCGGTTGTCGTTCATGTCGGGGTCGGCATAGCCTCGACGCGAATGCATCTGCAGGTCGGTATCGATAGTGAAGTTCCAAGGCAGTTTGTAGTTGGCATTGAGACCGTAACTGAAGTCATAGGTGTCGACGGGCAAGCCATCGACCACAACACTGCGATGGATATGCTGCCAAGCGCCATCGGCTTTCAAGGTAAAGGAGAGTTTCTCCTTTTGGTAACGGATG
>CACXJZ010000057.1 GCA_902768105.1 uncultured Prevotellaceae bacterium | reverse complement strand
AAGCGATACCCTGCAGGGGCAGATAGTAGTTCATCATAGAGAACATACCCTTCTTCATCTCACCACCGTACCAGGTGTTGATGATGCACTGCTCACGAGAAGTAGTGTTGAAGGCAACACAAGTCTCTGAGTTCAGACCCAGCTCCTTGTAGTTCTCAACCTTAGCCTTAGAAGCGTTATAGATCACGAAGTTCGGCTCGAAGCTCTCCAGCTCCTCAGCGGTGGGCTGGATGAACATGTTCTTAACGAAGTGTGCCTGCCAAGCTACCTCAACGATGAAGCGAACACGCAGACGAGTAGCCTCGTTAGCACCACAGAAAGCATCAACAACATACAGGTCCTTGTTGCAGAGCTCCTTGATTGCAATCTCCTTAACAGTCTTCCAAACCTCCTCGCTCATGGGGTGGTTGTCATTCTTGTATTCCTCAGAAGTCCACCATACCTTGTCCTCGCTCTGTGCATCCTTCACGATGTACTTATCCTTAGGCGAGCGGCCGGTATAGATACCAGTCATTACGTTTACAGCGTTGAGCTCGGTGTTTACGCCCTTGTCGAAACCCTCGAGACCTGCCTTTGTTTCCTCCTCAAAGAGGTACTCATACGACGGATTGTGAGCAATCACGGTTGAACCGGTGATGCCATACTGTGTCAAATCTAACTTTGCCATAATTAATACTTTATCCTTTTTAGTGAATTGTTTTCTGAAATCGGGTGCAAAGGTACAACTTTTTGGTGAATTATGAGTATGAATTAGGAATTATTTGCACGCACACAGCCGTTTTTAGGTTAAAGAATTTAAAATAAGAAGTCGGAACTGCACTTTTGCAATTCCGACTTGACAATTTGAATCTTTTTATTAACGTGTTAAAACACAAAAGGTGATAGTGTCCTGACTATTCGAACTCGAAGAGGTTGATAAACCCTGTGAGTCTGAACACATTTTTGATGTCATCGTTCACGTTGCGAAGTGTCACCTTGCTGCCTCCTGCCATAGCGCCCTTCAATAGACTCAGCAGGATGCGCAGCCCGCTGGAGGCGATATACTCTAGATGCTGACAGTCAATGATGACATCCTTGCCGTTGGTATTATACAGCGGTTGTAACACTTTTTCCACTTCCACTGCAGCGGCAGTGTCAAGTTCTCCTTCTAATGTGGCAAAATACTTGCCGTCTTTTTCTTGGATAGTTGTTTTCATATTTTAATCTTTAATGCTTTATTTTCTTTCTTAGCTTCAGAATATTCTTTCCGTTAATACGTTCGTAATTGATACTGTCCATGAGTTCGCGAACCAGCAGGATGCCCAATCCGCCAATAGGACGGTCGCTGGCCGAGAGCGACGTGTCGGCGACGAGTGCCTCGGTGGGGTCGAAGGCTACGCCTGAATCGGTAATCGTGAATTGCAGGGTATAGCCGTCAGAGTTGGCATTGACGGTGATGTTGCCGACAGTGTTTTGCGGGTAGGCATAGCTCATAACGTTGACAACAGACTCCTCTACGGCCAGTCGCAGGTACTTGGCCACTGAGCTTTCAATGTTCAGCTGTCCGGTAATGTGTTTTACAAAGTCGTTCAGCTTGGATGTCTGGCGTACGTCGTTCTCCAATGTCAGTTCGTCAACGAAGACAATGTTGTGCTCCTTGGGGGTGTAGCGTATGGCCATCATGGTGAGGTCGTCACTTTGTGGAGTGCCATCCATGAAGCGGTTCACGGTGTCAGTCATCTTATCCAAGAGCTGTTGGGTCGTTACGTCACCCATGTTTTTCAGGACCTTCATGACGCGCTCCAGCCGGAATTGCTGGCGTTGTGAGTTATGTGCTTCCGTTAGTCCGTCGGTATAGAGGAACAGCATGTCACCGGCCTTGAGTGCCAGTTCCTGCATCTCGTAGTTGAAGTCGCTGAATACGCCGACGGGCAGGTTGGCCTTTGCATCCAGTGAGGTTGCCTCCTGATCCTTGATGATGATAGGTGCGTCGTGCCCGGCATTACAGTAACGCAGATGTCCTGTCGGTAAATCCAACACGCCGATAAACAACGTGACAAACATGTTCGAATCATTGTTCTGACAGGATACCTCGTTGATGGTCTGCATGATTCGGGCGGGATTGTTCTCATGTGCCGATGCCATGCGGAACAGTGAATGGACGACAGCCATGATAATAGCTGCTGGCACGCCCTTACCTGACACGTCACCAATACAGAAGAATAGCTTTTCGTCGCGCACGAAGCGGACATACAAATCGCCACCCACCTCCTTGGCAGGCTCCAGCGAGCAAGAAACGCTGATGTCGTCGCGCTCGTGGTAGTCGGAACTCCGTGTCTGCAGCATTTCCATCTGTATCTTACTGGCAATGCGCAGTTCGCTATTGATGTGCTCCTGTTCCATGCGTGCCGTCTGCAGGTTGCGGGCGTAGTGTGTAGTGCGGTAGAGGATATAACCCAATAGCAATAATCCGACCAGCGACATGATTAGGACAATGATGCGTGACTGGACGAGCTTACCATAGACTTCATCGTCATAGCATACCACAGCTAACAACCAGTGAGGTTGGCCTTTTAGGTAGCTATAGAAAATAGTGCCGTCACGTTCGTCGGTGTCGAAATATATTTTCGTCGTACGTCCGCTGTTGCTCGTTGTCCGCTCAATAGTGTTGTTGTTGATGAGTTTAATAACAAAGTCCGATGTTATCTTGCTGATGCGCTTTTCAGAAGGCTGGATTATCGGCTTTCCGTTTTTGGTGAGCAGCAGCACGAACGACGAGGGATAAATTCGTCTGCTGTCGATGGTGTCGCTTAGCCATTGTAGTGACACGTCAATGGCTGTCGCACCAGCTAACTTTCCTTTCTTGTCGTATATGGATAGGGCATACGTGGTAACCATCTCTCCCTTTCCCCCATTGTCAACGTAAGGATCAGCCCAGAAGCCTTCTTTGGCCTGAATCGCTTTATTATACATCATGCTTTTTGTATAGTCATGGCTGCTGCCGGCGGCCTGTCTTGATACCAGTGAGTCGCCGGTTCTGCGTACATAAGGCTCATAGAGACGTCCTTTCAAAGGATAATAATTTGGCACAAAGGCTATAGAAGCGCCCCGAAGATGTCTTCCTAATTTGACCAAACGTTGAACGGCTGACATCACGGAGTCTGGATTCGACATGTTCTCCTGGAGGTTCCATATATTATTCGTCAGCAACTCCTCGGCCGAGTTGAGTGTGCTTTTAATTAGGATGGCTTTCGTCACCAGTTCGTTCTCGGCACGTTTCTCCAGTTCGTTGCTCAGTTCATTTCGCATATAGTAATACTGAGCTGCCGAAATAACCTCCAGCAGAACAGCCGCCGTAACAATGATCATGAGTCCGGAGTAACCCTCTTTTTTCATATCTAATGGTATTTCGGGTGTAAAAATACGGAATAATACGCAGAATATATGATATGGGAGCGTTAAAAAAAATGAAAAGACAATGTTTTTACACTTTATTTCGTACCTTTGACGGCAAAGGTATAAGATATGCAAGTAATTAATTTCTCAGAACAGAACAGCGTCATCAATCAGTATATGGCCCTGTTGCGTGATAAGGCTTATCAAAGAGGCCGTATGGTTTTCCGTCATAACATCGAACGTGTAGGCATGATGATGGCCTATGAACTATCGAAAACGCTCGACTATAAGCGGAAGCTGGTCACCACTCCGCTGGCACCTATCGACATGTCACTACCCAAGGACGACATCGTACTGGCCACCGTGCTACGTGCCGGACTGCCGTTCCATCAGGGATTTCTCAACGTGTTCGACCGTGCTGAAAGCGCCTTTGTGTCTGCCTATCGCATGTACACTAACCGTGAGCACACAGAGATTGGCATCCATACCGAGTATATGGCTTCGCCGTCGGTAAAGGGTAAGACGCTTATCGTCGTTGATCCCATGCTGGCTACGGGTGGCTCGATGGTGGCAAGTATTGAGGCTTTGCTGAAGACAGGCAAGCCTCGCAGGATTCATGTGTGCTGCGTGATTGCCGCCCCAGAGGGCATCGAGTTTGTGAAGAGCGTGCTGCCTGATGACTCCATCATTTGGTGTGCTGCCATCGACCCTGGCCTGAACGAGCACAAGTATATCGTTCCTGGTTTTGGCGACTGCGGTGATCTCTGCTACGGCGAGAAACTATAATGAGATAAAAGATGCCATGTATCGACCCGTTACATGGCGAGTAAGGGGTCGTTACATGGCGTGTTAAGAATGGATACATGGCGTGTAAAGGGTTGTTACATGCCATGTATTGCTTTCTACTATTCTACAGTCCAAGTGTCGTTGGTATCGAGAAGCTCAGCAAAGTTATGATACTTCTTTTGGGCAGAGACCTCGGCAATCTGGGCGTGAACAGCCTCGTCGTAGGTGGGAGCATCCACGTCGCGGATGACACCAAGGGCTACGGGGAAACCGTCACCGTTACCCATGAGGGCGAGCTTCAGTTGCAGGGTATTGTCCTCGCAGTGTGCATCGTGAACCAGTACGTCATCGAGCGTATAGCCGTCCTTGCCAATCTCGACAACCTTTAGACCGAAGCCCTGCTGCACGAGACCGAACTCGTTGTTTTCGCCGAAGACGAGCTTTTCGCCGTGACGAACGTAGATGGCGTTCTTCTTACGGCCCTCCTTATTATATACGGCCTCGTGAGTACCGTCGTTGAAGATGACGCAGTTCTGCAGAATCTCGCAGACGGCGGCGCCTTTGTGCTCGTAGGCAGCTTTCAGTATATCGACGGTTCCCTGGGCATCAGTGGCAACGGCACGGGCGAAGAAATGACCACGGGCGCCGAAGCACAGCTCGGCAGGACGGAACGGATCTTCGACGGTACCGTAGGGGCTTGACTTCGATACGAATCCACGAGGTGAGGTGGGGCTGTACTGTCCTTTGGTCAGACCGTAGATGCGGTTGTTCAGCAGAATCATATTCAAGTTAATGTTACGGCGGTTAGCGTGAATGAAATGGTTTCCGCCAATGGCCAGTCCGTCACCATCGCCGCTGACCTGCCATACGGTGAGGTTGGGGTTGGCAACCTTGCAACCAGTAGCAATGGCTGCTGCACGGCCGTGAATGGTGTTCATGCCGTATGTGGCCATGTAGTGGGGCAGACGGCTCGAACAGCCGATACCTGAGATGACGGCGATGTCCTCTGGGGCTACGCCAATCTCTGCCATCGCCTTATGGAGTGAAGCCAGGAAGAAGTGGTCACCGCAACCGGGACACCAACGTGGCTGGCCTTTCTTAAAATCTTGTGCTGTATAACTCATAGCTTTACTTCTTTAAAATGTTCTCGAATGCTTTCACTAACTCCTCTACCACGAAGGGCTGTCCCTTGACCTGGTTGAACTGGAAGGGAACGAAGTTATCAACCTTCATACGCAGGTAGGCAGCCAGCTGACCCATGTTCTGTTCGGCCACTACCACCTTCTTGTACTTCATGAGCACATCGGCGGTGTTAGCGGGCAGCGGGTTCAGGTACTTGAACTGTGCCTGTGCCACCTTGTGGCCAGCGGCGCGCAGCTCGTCCATCGCAGCATGCAGATGCCCATAGGTAGAGCCGAAACCTACGATGAGCAGGTCGGCATCGTCCTTGTCACCCTCCACTTCAAGGTCGGGAACCTGGATGTTGGCAATCTTCTGCTGGCGCAGACGCGTCATCAGGTCGTGGTTCTCAGGATTCGTCGAGATGGCACCCGTCTCAGAGTCCTTCTCCAGTCCGCCGAGGATGTGGGTAAAGCCCTCACGACCAGGCACGGCCCAGTAGCGGGTACCGTTCTCGGCACGCATGTAGGGAGTCCACTTACCCTTTAGCTCCTCAGGAACGTATGGGGGATTGATGGCATCGAGTTTCGCCATCTCAGGCAGTTTGAAGGCACCTGAGCCATTGGCGATGTAGGCATCGGTCAACAGCACCACGGGCGTCATGTGCTCCAAGGCAATCTTACAGGCCTGGAATGCTGCATCGAAGCAGTCGGCAGGACTGGTGGCTGCCAGCACAGGCATGGGGCTTTCACCGTTGCGGCCGAAGAGTACCTGCAACAGGTCTGTCTGTTCAGACTTCGTGGGCAGGCCCGTAGCAGGCCCGCCGCGCTGCACGTCGAGCACGACGAGCGGCAGCTCCATGATGACGGCGAGGTTCATGGCCTCCGACTTCAGGCAGATGCCAGGGCCTGACGTAGAGGTGACGGCCAGCGCGCCAGCAAACGAAGCACCAAGGGCAGAAGCAGCACCGCTAATCTCGTCCTCGCATTGTACAGTAGTAACACCCAGTGACTTGTGCTTCGACAACTCGTGGAGCACGTCGGTAGCCGGTGTGATGGGGTAGGAACCCAGATAGAGCTTCAGGCCGGCCTTCTCGGCAGCGGCGATGAAGCCATAGGCCGTAGCCTTGTTACCAGTGATGTCCATATAGCGGCCGGGTTCCTTATGCTTCGACTCGATGCGGCGCACAAAGGCAGCGCTAGAGTGGGTGTTGTGACCATAATCATAGCCTGCCTGCACCACCTTAATGTTGTTCTCGGCAATGGCGGGTTTCTTGGCAAACTTATCGCGGAGGAAGTTTGCTACGAGGTTCAGGTCGCGGTCGAAGAGCCAGCAGACCAGTCCCAGCGCAAACATGTTGCGCGACTTCAGAATAGCCTTGTTGTCCATACCTGTCTCGGCCAGGCAGTCCTTTACCATCGTAGTCAGCGGACACTGGATGACACGGTCGGGGTCGATGCCCATCTCGCCAAGGTAGTCTTCAGTCTTGAACTGAGCCTTCTCCAGGTCCTTCGGGCCGAAAGAGTCGGTGTCGATGATAATCGTTGCCTGCGGTTTGGCATACTTGTACTGAGTCTTCAGGGCGGCGGCGTTCATAGCTACCAGCACGTCGCACAGGTCACCAGGGGTATAGACCTTGCCAGCACCGATGTGTACCTGAAAACCAGAGACGCCCGTCAGTGAACCTTGCGGGGCGCGGATGTCGGCAGGATAGTCGGGGAACGTGGAAATGCCGTTGCCCACAGTTGCCGATACCGTTGAGAAAATGTTTCCGGCCAGCTGCATGCCGTCGCCGGAGTCACCAGAGAAGCGGACCACTACCTGGTCCAACTCTTTTACTTCTAATTGTTCAGCCATCTTACAAATTTACTATTTGACAATTTATTTTTTACAAATTTGCGTGCAAAGGTCGTAAAAAAATACGAAACAGCCAAGCAATTTCGAATAAAAATTCAATTTCGCAGGCTGTTTCGTATGCTTTTTGTATAACAATGCGCTATTTGCTCTTAGAAGAACAGATATGCAAGGGCGTAGCAAATGAGGGTGCTGGCAACGACGCTGATGAATCCGGGCACCATGAATGAGTGGTTAAACACGTACTTGCCAATCTTCGTAGTTCCTGTGCGGTCCATGTTGACCGTTGCAATATCCGTGGGATAGTTCGGGATGAAGAAATACCCATAGACACACGGCAACACACCCAGTAGCACCCAACCGGGAATGCCAAGGGCGTAGGCCACAGGTAGTAGCGATACCAATACGGCTCCTTGTGAGTTGATGAGCACGGAGAAGATAAAGAACATCAGGGCGATGGTCCAGTGGTATTGGCTCACCATGTCGCCGAGCATGTCCTTGATGAGGTCCATGTGGGCTCCGAAGAAGGTATTTGCAAGCCAGGCAATGCCGTAGATGGCCACCACAGCCACCATTCCCGACTGCCATACATTGCCTGCCACCGCTGACTTCGGCTTGGCTCCGCAGAAGATAATCATCAGTGCTGCGGCTGTGATGAGGATAATCTGGATGACAAGGTGCATCTTGATGGTCACGGCATGCTTGACTGTCACGCCAGCCATGATAATGCCGGCATCGGCCAGTTTCTGTGGACTGATAGTCTTGCCCGTTGGCAGCAGCACGTCCTTGGCGCCATCGATGGCCACAACGGTCTCGTAGGCAGGAAGGAACTTCTGTGCAAAGGCCAGGATAATGATGATGCCAATGGCTGCAAAGAAGATATAGACGGCACGCTTGGCCTTGGGGGAAATCTCCCTGTCGAGCATGGTCTCTGTCCTGCCATAGACGTAGCCGTAGTTGGCCTTGTCAGCGATGAATGCCTGGAACTGGGCATCGTCCTTGAGTTCGAAGCCTTTGCGTGAGTTCCAGAGTGCAGCAATCATGATACCAATCAGGCACGACGGAATGGTGATAGCGACAATCTGTGGGATACTGATGTCAAAACCGTAAGTACGGGAAATGGTAGAGAAGGCAATAACTGCGGCCGAGATGGGTGAACAGATAATGGCAATCATCGAGGCGACACTGGCAACGGAGCATGCACGTACAGGGCGTATGCCACGCTTAATGCAAACATCGACAATGATTGGCATCAGGGTGTACATGACGTGACCGGTACCAACCAGGATGGTCAGACAGAAGGTGCAGAGGGGGGCCAGCGGGATAATGTAACGGGGATGGCGGCGCAACAGGCGTTCAGCAATCTGCACCAGCCAGTCCATACCGCCCGAGGCCTGCAGCACGCCGGCACAGGTGACGGCTGCCACGATGATATAGATAACGTCGGTGGGAGGTGTGCCGGGTTTCAGCCCGTGGTCAAACACGAGGATAGCAAGTCCCAGTCCGGCAATGGCTCCTAAGGCCAGGCTGCCGTAGCGCGAACCAAGATAGAGCGCCAGCAGCACGATGAACAGTTCTATAATGATAATCAACATAATCGTATCGTTTTAACGTTTCACTTAAAAGAACAGCATACTCAGTCCGTAGGCCACCAGTGTGGCAACGGTGATGTGAATGAGTCCTGGTACCATGAACGAATGGTTCAGCAGGTATTTGCCAATAACGGTTGTGCCAGAACGGTCGAAGTTAACCGTAGCGATGTCTGACGGATAGTTCGGGATGAAGAAATATCCATAGACGCTTGGCAGCACACCTAACAGCACAGGACCGGGAATGCCCAGTGAATAAGCCAGTGGCAGCATGGAGACGACCACTGCACCTTGAGAGTTAATGAGTACCGATACGAGGAAGAACACAATGGCGATGGACCAGTTATATTGGCTGATAATATCGCCCAACATGGCCTGCATCTCTGCTTTGTAGTTGGAGAAGAAGGTGTCGGCAAGCCATGCGATGCCGAAGATGGCAATGACGGCTACCATGCCCGACTGCCAGACGGGACCAGAGACAGCTTTCTTGGGCGATGCTTTGCAGAAGAGAATCATGATAGCCGAGGCAGCAACCATCACCACCTGAATGACGACGTCCATCTTTAATCGCTCTGTTACCACTTCCGTATAGCCGGGTATCACCGTCTTTGCCTTGGCCAGTGCAGCAGCCGAGGCTACGGTGCCGTCGGGGAAGGTAAAGTCAGGGGCGCCCTTGATGGCTTTGATGGTGGAGTAGGAAGGCAGCACATCCTGGAAAACGGCAAACAGCACGATGACGAGGAGGGCTCCCACGAATACAAAGACGGCATTTTTGGCCGATTGTGGAATCTCCTTGTCGAGTGTGGTGGCTCCTCCGCCATAGATATACTCGCGCATCTCAGGGTCCTGTATCTTCCTCTGGAACTCAGGGTCTTTGTCCAGATCGAGTCCGCGATGGTAGGAGAATAGGGCAGCGGCCATGAGTCCCATGATACATGCTGGGAAGCTGATCATCAACACCTGCGGAATGCTGACGTCAAAGCCGTTCTCGTTAGAGATGGTCACGAAGGCTACCACGGCGGCAGCAATGGGTGAGCAGGTGATACCTACCTGTGAAGCGATAGAGGCTACGCCGCAAGGACGCTCAGGACGGATTCCTTTCTTCAGGGCGATGTCGCAGATAATCGGCATTAGCGTATAGACCACATGACCTGTACCAACCAGCACTGTCAGCAAGAAGGTGCTCAGTGGAGCAAGAATGGTAATGCGGTCAGGATGCTTGCGAAGCATCTTCTCCGCAATCTGAATGAGCCAGTCCATGCCGCCTGATGCCTGCATGATGCCTGCACATGTGACGGCAGCAATGATGATGTAAATCACATTGGTGGGCGGTGTTCCAGGGGCCATGCCGAAAGCAAATACGAGCAGTGTCAGACCAATGCCCGAAATGGCTCCAAGTGCGAGTGAACCATAGCGTGAGCCCACCCACAACGCTCCTAAGACAATGAGGAGCTGTAGAATCATAATTAACATAGTGCTTGTATTTTAGTTTATTTCTTCTTGATTCGCTTGCTGATGTGAATGGCTCCGGCAGGGCAGACCAGTCGGCAGAGATGACATCCTACGCATTTGGTTCCAATGATACGTGGCTGACGGGTTTCTGGGTCGAAGGCAATGGCCTGATGACCACCGTCGTTGCACGATATTTCGCAACGCCCACAGCCAACGCAGCGCTCACGGTCTATCATGGGATAGATAACTGTTGTCCGGTCAAGGTTGGTGGGGGTTGTGAAGCTGGTAAGCTCCGAGCCCACAAGGTCCTTGAGTTGACTGACACCATGTTTCGCCATATAGCGTTGCAGACCCAGGATGAGGTCGTCGATGATGCGATAGCCATACTGCATCACGGCTGTACATACCTGTACGTTGTTACAGCCTAACTGTATGAACTCCAATGCGTCGCGCCAGGTCTCAATACCTCCGATGCCGCTAATCTGGATTCCTTTCAATATTTGGTTCGATGCTATATCCAATATGTGGCGTAGGGCGATGGGTTTTACGGCACGCCCAGAATAGCCTGAAATGGTACGTTGGCCCGACACTTCAGCGTTATCATCCATAGTGACCGACTTGATAGTGTTGATGGCAGAAACGGCATCGGCACCAGCAAAGTGGGCTGTCATGGCGGAATGATGGATATGGGTGATGTTGGGAGTCATCTTCGGGATAACGGGTATCTTTACGGCTCGTTTTACGTAGGTGGTATAGATGGCTACCAACTCAGGATTCTGTCCTACGTCGCTGCCCATGCCTGCCAATCGCATCTGCGGACACGAGAAGTTTAGCTCAACAGCATCGCAACCAGCCCGCTCTGCCATCTGTGCCAGCTCTATCCATTGCTCCTCGGTCTGTCCCATGATACTGGCAATCACCACCTTCTTGGGATAGTTCTCTTTCAGGCGGTGCAGGATGTCGAAGTCCACATCAACAGGGTTCTCGCTCAACTGTTCCATGTTTCGGAAACCGTAGAAGTCACCATGTAGTCCGTTGCTGTGAACGGCATCGAAGCGTGGAGACACCTCTTTGATTTCCTGCAGGCAGATGGTCTTGTAGAACACACCCGCCCAACCTGCGTCAAAGGCACGTGCAACCATATCGTAGTTGGTACACACAGCAGAGGAGGCCAGGAAGAACGGATTTTCACAATGGATGCCGCAGAAGTCAATCTCTAGACTGGGGTAGGGTTCCGTGACCTCGTCAGGGTGAATGCTGCGCAGCACATCCTTCAGACGGATAGGCCAGTTATAGTGAATGCAAGCCTGCTGTGCCCGTTCCAGATCGGCATCGCTACAGTCTGCTATCCAGCGTTTGGCCGGTTTGTGGTTGTCAAAACGTATGGCACGCATGGCTCTGGCGGGGTCACCCGTCTTACATGCCTTTGTACAGGGAGCATCTTGACACATGAGACACCTGTTAGCCTCTTCATAGATGTTAATTCGCTTCATAGAAGTTTGTTTTAGTTATTGATATTGATATGTTCATGTTACAAGCTTCTCTCCGCCCAGTCGCCTCTGTCAAGGTTTCTATAACCAATGGCTTCGGCAATGTGCATGGACTGGACCTTCTCCGAACCTGCAAGGTCGGCAATGGTACGAGCAACCTTTAATATTCGCGTATAGGCACGCGCAGAGAGTTTCAAACGTTCCATGGCCATGCGGAGCATGTCGAGACTCTCGGCATCGGGCTCGGCAAACTCGTGAAGCATCTTCTCTGTCATCATAGCGTTACAGTGGATGCGGCCTCTTTCTCCGCCCTCCCCGAGCGGGAGGGAGCTAAAACGCTCGGTCTGGATATTGCGGGCTGCAATAACGCGCTCACGGATGGTGGCAGACGGCTCTCCTGGCTGCATTTTGCTGAGTTCGGCAAACGGCACCGCTTGGATTTCACAGTGGATGTCGATGCGGTCAAGAAGCGGTCCGCTAATCTTAGAAAGGTAACGGCTAATCTGACCTGGAGTGCAGGTGCAGTTGTGCGTCTGGTCTCCATAGTAGCCGCAGGGACACGGGTTCATCGACGCCACAAACATAAACGAACAGGGATATTCAACGCTGTATTTTGCACGGCTGATGGAGATTTTACGGTCTTCTAACGGCTGGCGCAGCACTTCCAGTACAGAGCGTGACAGTTCAGGAAGCTCATCAAGGAAGAGCACACCATTGTGTGCCAGACTTATTTCTCCTGGCTGGGGATTGTTGCCTCCGCCCACGAGGGCAAC
>CACXJZ010000056.1 GCA_902768105.1 uncultured Prevotellaceae bacterium | reverse complement strand
AATACGCAAATCACAGATAGATGGACAGACTATAGCGATAGCGCCTTTTAGCAAAATCGCCCCCCAATCACCCCCGAAATCGCCCCCGAAAGGTAAAACGAAAATATCACCAACCGATTGACAGTCAGTGATATACAATAAAAACTTTGTGGAGATGGAGGGGTTCGAACCCTCGTCCGCACAAGGAAACCATACGCTTTCTACACGCTTATTCCAGTCTTCATTTTCGTGCGCCGTCAAGACCTGGACCACCAAACGTCGCCTTATCCTCTAAAAATTCACCTCTGCATCGAGGCCTGCAAAGGCTATTTCCGATTTAACCTGCGCCGCTTATTCTCCGGATTCGGAACAACATCCTCGGAGCGACGTCTCGTTTCCTCACCTTGTGAAGAAATTAAGCGAAAGATCTACTGTACTTCGATCAAGCAGCGAGAGCATACTTGTTGTTGCCAATTAATTTTCTGTTCACTCAGATTTAGGAGGTAGCCAACGAGCCTCCGCGTGCTTACGTACCATCTCATCTTGCCGTCAAATCCAGTCATCCCCAGATATTAAGAACAGCCCCAGAAACGGTTACCGAGCGTGCAAAGGTAAAAATATTTTCCAAATACTGCAAGTTTTTTGAAAAAAACTTTCACTCCCTGCAATAAATCCGCAAAAAAGATGTTTATAATATGTATTATTATATATGAACGCTAAGTAACGGAAAATATGAAGCGATATCTCTTTTCACTATGGATGCTTTTAGCCATGGCTTCAACAGCTATGGCTCAGTCAATGACAGACCAGCAGGTCATGGAGTTTTACATAGAACAGCGGCAACAAGGTGTCAGCCAGCAGCAGATTGTCACTAAGCTCATGCAGCGTGGCGTGAACGTCCAGCAGTTGCAACGCATTCGCAAGAAGTACGAACAGCAGCAGAACAATAGTGGACTGGGAGCAGTAAACATTACCACTGACCCCACCAACGAACGTCTGCGCCAAAACAACGGTCAAGAGAAGGAAGACCCCAATGCCACCACTTTCCGCCGAGGTAATGACCCCACCATCAGGAGACAAAATACCTATGATGAGAATGATCCCGAGTACATGTCCATGAGCCGTGAGATGGCATATATCCTACCCGACTCTGCAGAGTTGGAGCGCATGCGAATCGAGGAAGAAGTCCTTAACAGAAATCGTAAACGTGTCTATGGACGTGACATCTTCAACAACCAGAATCTGACATTTGAACCCACAGTGAATATTGCCACGCCCCAGAATTACACTTTGGGACCAGGCGATGCCGTTTTTGTGGATGTGTGGGGAGCCTCCCATAACTCGTTCCAAAGCACAGTCTCGCCAGACGGTACCATCCAGATTGAGGGATTCGGTCCCGTCAGCGTGGGGGGCCTGACCGTCGAACAGGCCAATGCCCGCTTGCGTTCCCAGTTAGGCGCCCGCTATCAGAGCTCCAAGATTCGTTTGACTGTCGGCCAAACCAAGACTATCCTTGTCAATGTCATGGGCGAGGTCAATGTTCCAGGAACTTACACGCTGTCGGCTTTCTCCACTGTCTTCAATGCCCTTTACATGGCAGGCGGCATCAGTGATATCGGTACGTTGCGTAACATCAAGGTCTTTCGTAATAACCGCGAAATATCCACCGTCGATGTCTATGACTACATCCTGAATGGCAAACAGACAGGCAATGTCCGCTTAGCCGACAACGATGTCATCATCGTTGGTCCCTACGAGAGTCTGGTCAACATCACTGGTAAGGTAAAGCGTCCCATGTACTATGAGATGAAAAAGACAGAGAGCGTTGGTGCCCTGATCAACTATGCCGGCGGATTCACTGGCGATGCCTATAAGAAGTCTGTCAGAATTATCCGCAAGGCAGGCTCACAATACTCCGTCTATAATGTCAGCGAGTTCGACATGGCCAAGTTCCCCGTCAGCGATGAGGACTCTGTCAGCATTGACTCTATCCTGCCACGTTTCTCTAACATGGTTGAACTAAAAGGAGCCGTATTCCGTCCTGGTATGTATCAGGTTGGTGGTGATATCCAAAGCGTACGCCAGCTCATTGAGAGCGCAGAAGGTGTAACTGAAGAGGCCTTTACACCCCATGCCGTCCTGCACCGTATGAAGTCCGACCGCACATTGGAAGTATTGTCCATAGATTTGCAAGGTATTCTTTCGGGCACCACAGCAGACATTGCCTTGCGAAACGAGGATGTGCTCTTCGTACCTAGCAAGCAGGACATGCAAGAAGAGAAGATTCTGACCATACACGGTGAGGTGCGCAACCCTGGAGTATATAAATATGCAGACAACGAGACACTTGAGGACTTCGTATTGCAGGCTGGCGGTCTGAATGAAGCCGCTTCCACTGTCAAGGTTGACGTGGCCCGCCGTCTACGTAATCCAGAGGCAACGACAGCATCTGACACCATCGCACAAACTTTCTCGTTTGCGCTGAAGGACGGATTCGTCATCGACGGAGAGGAAGGTTTCAAGCTAATGCCATACGATGAGGTGTATGTCCGCACCAGTCCGGGATACATCAAACAACAGAACGTATTAGTAGAAGGAGAAGTAAACTTTGAAGGCACCTATACACTAAGCAGAAAGAGACAGCGCCTCAGCGAGGTCATCAAGATGACAGGTGGTTTGACCTCTTCTGCCTACCCTCAAGGAGCACGTCTCGAACGCCGTATTACGCCAGAAGAACGTCTTCGCATGCAGACCGTACTGTCTATGGTAAAGGCTCAGAACAGCGACCGCGACACCTTGGACATTGCCAAGCTTGACCTCGGAAGCACCTATTATGTGGGTATTCATCTGGACCAGGCCCTTGCTAATCCTGGCGGAGAAGAAGACATCGTGTTACGTGAAGGTGATCGTATCATCGTACCCGAATATACCAACACAGTCAAGATTAGTGGCGACGTCATGTATCCCAACACCGTTTCCTATCGTGAAGGAAAAAGCGTGAAATATTATATCAACCAAGCCGGCGGATGGGGAAACCGCGCCAAGAAGAGTCGCACCTACATTATATACATGAACGGAACAGTGGCTCGTGTGGGTTACAATACCAAGGTGTTGCCAGGCTGTGAGATCATTGTCCCCAGCAAGTCACTGAACAATCGACTCACCTTACCTGAGATTATGTCAATCGGTACAAGTACCGCCTCCATTGCAACCATGCTTGCCACCATTGCTAATCTGTTTAAATAAATGCATTCTATGGAAGAAACGAAGAAGAAAACGGAAGTCATCGACCTCAGGGTCGTGGCAAAAAAGATATGGAAGAAGAAGAAGCTCTTTTTCTGGACACTCCCCATAGCCTTCGTGCTGTCGTGTGCCTATATATTGAGCATACCCCGCTATTACACCACTGACGTCAAGCTGGCACCAGAGATGGAGAGCAGCATGAGCGGAGGTACGCTGGGCTCTATTGCTGCATCGTTTGGATTTGATTTATCTGATATGCAGACCAGCGATGCTATTACCCCCTTGCTCTACCCCGACCTGATGGAAGACAACAAATTTGTCACCGATATGTTCAATATCACTGTTGTCAGCAAGGATGGAGACCTCAGATGCAGCTATTATGACTACCTGAAAACCTACCAGAAGAAGGCTTGGTGGAACTATCCCATCATGTGGCTTGTCAGTTTATTTCCCAAAGAAACTGAAACTAACGGCCCAGCAGACAAGAAAGACCCATATTACTTATCCAAGAAAGATGACCGCATTGCAGAAAAAATCAGGGATAACATCAATATCAGCCTTGACAAGAAGACAGGTGTTATCACTATTGACGTAAAGGCACAAGACCCCGTCATCTGTAAGACACTTGCTGACTCCATGATGGTACGCTTGCAAAATTTCATTACAGACTATCGTACGAACAAAGCACGTGTAGATGTGGAATATTACAAAAAGCTGACTGCCGATGCCAAGCAGGAATACGAAAGAGCCCGCCAGCGATATGGCAGTTATGCTGATGCCAACATGGACATTGTTTTAGAGAGTTACCGCGCCAAGCGTGATGATCTGGAGAACGACATGCAACTGAAGTATAACACCTACAGCACCATGAATACCCAGTTGCAGGCAGCAATGGCCAAAGTTCAGGAACGCACTCCTGCCTTCACCCTTGTCAAGGGTGCTGCTGTTCCCATCATGCCTGCCGGACCTAAACGTATGATTTTTGTTGCAGCAATGTTATTCCTTACAATCTTAGGAACCGCATTATACATTGCCAAAGACGATATTCTTGCTGCTGACCGTCACTAACTGTCTCATTTCAACATGAATCCTGCGAAACGCATCATTGTCAATACCAGTGTACAATATGTGAAAGCCGTTATCACCACATGCCTTTCACTCTATTCAACACGACTGATTCTTGATGCTCTGAGCATTAATGACTTTGGCATATACTCCGTGATAGTAGGTATAGTTGCCATGTTGGGATTCATTACAAATGCCTTGATTGTAACGACACAGCGTTATTTGTCTGTTCACATGGGGAAAGAGGATACTGCCTTTATGCATAAGCTCTTCACCAACAGTCTTTTTATACACCTTTTGTTTGGAATACTCATCAGCCTTATACTCATTTCCATAGAAGGCCTGCTTTTTGAACACGTACTGAACATAGACGACGCCCGGAAACCTACAGCAGAGGTTGTGTATGTGATCGCTGTCATCATGCTGTTTATATCCATATTGACAGCCCCGTTCAAAGCCCTTTTCATCGCCCACGAGAATATTATATACATTGTCAGCGTAGAAATCGCAGACAGCATCATCAAACTTCTTCTTGCCATTGGCCTGGCACACGTCACATTCGACAAGCTGCTTGTCTATTCATGGATGATGGCCCTCATTGTATGTCTGAACTTTCTGGCATTCTGCATCTATGGAGTCCTCCGTTTTAAAGAGTGCAGCATCTTAATCCGGAAAAGAGACATTGACATGCAACACATTAGAAACCTGACGGGTTTCGCAGGATGGACAACGTACGGCATGGCCTGTGTTGCTGCGCGCAACCAGGGAACAGGTGTTGTACTTAATCACTTCTTCGGCACCGTTGTCAATGCTGCCTATGGTATTGCCTTCCAGATTAATGGTGCCATTGTCTTCTTGGTTGTTTCCATACAAAATGCCATGAATCCGCAACTGATGCAAGCAGAAGGCTCTGGCAATCATGAAAAGATGCTGGCAATGTCTGCCCAATTGAGCAAATATTCTGTTGCCATACTGAACATCGCAATCATACCCTTGATAGTAGAGATGCCAGCCATATTAGACTTATGGCTCAAAGAAGTTCCGGAAGGAACAACCATGTTCTGCCGCTTCATCCTCATGGCTTTTTTAGTTGATCAAATCACTTTAGGACTGAGTTCTGCCAATCAGGCGATGGGACGCATCCGCAACTTTACCCTCATCACCTACACGCCGAAATTAATCTATCTGTTTGTTATATGGTGGATGCTTGCCGAGGACGGGACAGCCGAGAGTGTCATGATCTTATACGTGGTGTTAGAGCTAGGTGTGGCTCTCATCCGAATACCATACATGAAATACAAGGCCGGCTTACGCATCACTGCCTACTGCAAAGAGGTGCTGGTGCCCGTCACGTTACAGGCCTTAGCAGTTGCCGGTGTATGCTGGTTGTGTACTGCGTACATGACTCATCCCTATCGCTTCATTGCCACCATTACATGTGCAGTCATGACTGGCATAGCCTCTGGATGGTTATTTGTGCTTAACGGCACAGAACGGGATTATACTAAAGGTGTCATCAAAAAGATGGTTGCAAGATGAAGATCGATTTGGCAAAAATATTCCTGTGGAAGAAGCTCAAGGTATATAACCTGTACCTGTGGGAGAAAGAAGACATTGCCCGCTATTCTTTCTTTGCAGGAATGACCATTGCCTTCCTCGGCTCACTAAATCCCTGGTTTATGTGGCCCCTGGGTATATTCTACATCATCGTTGTAAGTATGCTGTTCGCACTGTCAATGGCTGTTTCCCGCTCCATGACGAATGCATACTTCAACAGGTATGACTATATCATACCACTTCTTCTCATTACAGTATTGGTCTTTTATCAGTCGTTTATCCGTAGCAGGTCGCTTAATGACTTCATTGCCGACGTTTTTCACGTCATCATATTCTACTCCATTTTCAGAGTCAGCCTAAGCGAACTGCGCAGGTTCTGCGATTTCATGTCGAAGGCAATGGGAGCCTTTCTCATTGTCTCCATGTTTTTCTATTTTCTCTATCTGGCCGGATTCCCGCTCCCCTCACGGGATGCAAGTTTTCTTACCTCCTATTCCTTTACCAATTATTTCTTTTTCTTATTGGACGACAGGGATATTTTCACCATCATCCCGCGCTTCCATTCTGTCTTCCTGGAGCCTGGACACATGGGAACCATGACGGTAATGCTCCTGTTTACACAGATTGGAAAATGGAAGAAGTGGTACAACGTCTCGATGATTGTGGCCACCCTGATTTCGTTCTCACTGGCTGCCTACGGCTTGTTCGTCGGCGTCATATTCCTCGGTTTATGGGTAAGGGGGAAAAACGTCATCAGGAAAGCGTTTTACGCTGTCGGCATCTTGGCTGCTATCACCATTGGCTCGTTCTATTACAATGGCGGCAACAATCTGTTACACGACCTGATCATGATTCGCTTGGAGGTTAGTGACGGCCAACTCGTTGGCGACAACCGCGTGACAGGCGATTTTGAAGCAGATTTTGAGAGTCTGATGAGTTCGTCGGATGCGCTATGGGGAAGAGACCGCGACACTGAGTCATTCGGAAACTCCGGATTTCGTGTGTTCATCTATGACTACGGACTCGTCGGCCTGCTCCTTGTAATGGCTTTCTATATCGTTGCCATGTACAATCCCCGCCATCTCAAGGCCATGACCGCTGTTTTCATCATCGCAGCCTTGAACTTCATCATTCGAGGCTATCCGCTTTGGTATGCCAACTTCATCCCGATCTATTGCGTAGCCAAATGTGCGTTCGATTCAGGAAATCTACTTGTTGAAACGAAAAAAGAAACGGAGCCCTATGAAACAAGTTAAAGTATTGTTCGTACTACACAAAACTGTTCTCATGACTGGAGGGACAAAGTCGTTTCTCATCATGTTGGAAGGCTTGCGGCAGAAGGGCATCCAGCCTATTGTTGCCATGCCTGACCGTGAAGGAGTCTATTCGGTGATTGC
The DNA here is from genome assembly GCA_902768105.1 of uncultured Prevotellaceae bacterium. Lineage (GTDB taxonomy): Bacteria > Bacteroidota > Bacteroidia > Bacteroidales > Bacteroidaceae > Prevotella. The sequence continues at coordinate 9,454 of CACXJZ010000056.1, read as the reverse complement.
CGACATGAACATACCAACCGTCATCACACGATATTACGATACGGTGTATCCCTGGGTTCGCTCTGTTAAAGACGTATTCCTCTTTCTTCCCCGCCTGGCCGTTCATCGTACGGTAAACCATTTTGCCATTCGCAAGATTGCCAAGGCGTTAAGCCATGAAAACATCATGCTTGTACATACCAATGTAAGCATCTGTACTATCGGCTATTGGGTTTCCAGGCGTCTTGGCGTTCCTCATGTCTATCATATCCGTGAGTATGCAGACACAGACTTCGGACTGTACCATTTCCCCTCCAGACGGTATTTCTACCGCTTGCTGTCTGCCCCACAGTCTTTTAACATCTGCATCACCAAAGACATACAGCGCCACTTCCTCCAAACAGGACGAAAGGAGTCACGCGTCATCTATAATGGCATACATGAGGCCATTGATACCATACCCAATCAGCCGAAGGAAAACTATTTCCTGTTTGCAGGAAGATTCATTGAGGGCAAAGGGGTGCTCGATATGCTGAAGGCATATGCAGACTACAAGGCACAAGCCACGAACGTCATTCCCCTATACGCCATGGGCGAACAGCCAGACCAGCCCTTCATGAACAAGTTGACAGCATTTGTCAAGGCGCATGGTTTGGACAGCTGCGTGAAGTTCTTTGAACAACGTTCTGACATACAGGAATTCATGCTACACGCTCGAGCCATTATCATTCCCTCCCGCAACGAAGGCTTTGGCAGATGCATGCCTGAGGCCATGTTCTGCGGCTGTCTCGCCATAGGGCGCAACACAGGCGGAACGCAGGAGCAGTTAGACAACGGCAAAGCCCTTACTGGCGAGGAGATTGCACTCCGCTATGATACAGGCAGTCAGCTCACCAGTTTCCTGACAGACATCAGCAACCATTCTGCGGACGATTATGCTCCCTATATAGAAAGGGCATTCCGTACCGTGAATCAGTTGTATTCTTCAGAGAGTAATGCCAACAACGTTTATTCTTTTTATCAATATATCCTCAACCGTGAAGCAAGTCATCAGGTTCAGCATCAGTTATGAAACGGCTTAGTATTATCATCGTCACCTATCGTTCAGAGCACGACATCTACGACTGCCTGCAGTCAATATGGAAGTATTCTGACATACCTCAAGAAGACCTTGAGGTGATTGTCGTTGATAATAGCCTGGAGTGCGAGCCCATGTTCACAAAGTTGCGCCAGCTCTATGGCGACAGCCTGCTGCTCATACACAACACCCATAACGGCGGCTACGGACAAGGCAACAACGTGGGCATCCGTCAAGCCACAGCACCTGTTGCCCTGATTATGAATCCGGACGTAAGATTCTTTGAGCCGGTTTTCGCTACAGCCTTGAGTGCTTTCGAGCAAGACCGCACTCTGTGCATGTACGGCATGAAGCAGATGCTCTCCGCCGAGGTCAAGAGCCCGCTGTCGTTCGACTGTTCGTGCAGGGTGAACGGCTACATTGCCCCCCTGTTGTCTTCCCTCTGCAACAAGCTCGATGTCTATATCCCCCAATGCATGCATCTGGCAGGTTCATGCTTTTTCATCAACAAAGAGAAATTCCTTCAGGTCGGGCTCTTTGATGAAGACCTCTTCATGTACGGAGAAGAAGATGATATCCAATGGCGACTGAAGAAGCGTTTTGGCGCACACTTCATATACAATTCCAAGATGCATTACCTACACCTGACACTTGACCGTCCTCCTTCCAGGGCAACGGAAAAGAAAATCCTGGATTCCTTCATCCTGTCAAACAAGAAGAAAGGCATTCCTGAACAGCAGACCATCAAGAATAGGCTGCGATTCCTGCGTGTCAGATACTACAGCGCCCGTCTGAAAAAAGACGCTGTGCTGGCAAATATTCTATACACTTTAATCCACGAATTGAAAGCACGATGAGAACAATACTTTTAGTCTTCGGAACACGGCCGGAGGCCATCAAGATGTGCCCACTAGTCAAGCAGCTCCAGTCAAAGCCAGAGCTGTTCAGAACCGTTGTTTGTGTTACCGGCCAACACAGGGAGATGCTCGACCAGGTTCTCAGAATCTTTGATGTAAAGCCTGACTATGACTTAGACATCATGAAGCAGAGACAAGACCTCTACGACATCACCGTCCGCGTACTGACAGGCATGCGCGACGTACTCAGCCAGTGCAAGCCCGACGTGGTGCTCGTGCATGGCGACACCACCACGTCGACCGCAGCAGCGCTGGCGGCTTTCTACCAGCAGATACCCGTGGGCCATGTGGAAGCCGGCCTGCGCACACACAACATCTACAGCCCCTGGCCTGAAGAAATGAACCGCCAATTGACAGGCCGTATAGCATCCTTCCACTTCAGTCCCACTCCCCTGAGCAAAGCCAACTTGGAACGTGAGCACGTACATGGAGACATTCTTGTCACGGGCAACACGGTCATCGATGCTCTCCACATGGTGGTGGATAAGCTGAAGAGTGACCCCACACTTGCCGCAGAGCAGGAAGAAGTACTGCGTCAGGCAGGCTACGATATCACAAGACTTCAGCCAGCTGCCAGCTGCCAGCTGCCATCGCGTAAACTGATTCTCATCACCGGCCACCGCCGCGAGAACTTCGGCGACGGCTTCATCAGGATGGTAACAGCCATGAAGCACCTCTCCGAGAAATATCCTGACGTTGACTTTGTCTATCCCATGCACCTGAATCCCAATGTCCGCAAGCCCATTGCCCAAGTTTTCGGCGAGGAAGTGGTGACTCATTCTCCCTCGCCCTATGGAGAAGGTCGAGGTGAGGCTCATAATTTCTTCTTCATTGAACCCCTCCAGTATTTGGAATTTGTTTACTTGATGGAGAAGTCACACCTCGTCCTGACCGACAGCGGCGGCATTCAGGAGGAGGCTCCCGGACTGGGGAAGCCCGTTCTTGTCATGCGCGACACGACAGAACGCCCTGAAGCCATAGAGAGTGGTACGGTACATCTCGTAGGCACCGACTACGATAAGATTGTCAGCGAGGTCAGCCTGCTGCTCGACGACCAAGAGGCATACGAGAAGATGAGTAAGGCCGTCAATCCCTATGGCGATGGTCATGCCTGTGAACGAATCGCAAATTTCCTGTCAATCTTTAATGTTTAATCTTTAATGATAGTACTCATACGCTGTAACGACATCGTCTCCGACTCCCGCACAAAGAAGTATCTTGGGTTCTACACGAGGAATGGGGTTGACTATAAAGTCATTGCCTGGGACCGTCTGGGCGGTTCCAAGCCGTTGCCGAACACCATCTACTGTCCCGTTCGCAGCAAGTACAATCAAGGCGGACTGGGCGCCATCAGGGACCGTCTGAAGTGGATGAGCTTCATCCTGAAGACGCTGTTCTCCCTCAAGGCAAACCTGCACATACATGCCTGCGACTTGGACGCAGCCTTCCCCGCTGCCGTATATAAGCTTTTCAGCAGACGGAAGAACTTCCTACTGTTCGATGTGTTCGACTGGATCTCCGACACCCTCAACAATCAAGGGAAGATTGTCTCCCTGGCCTTCTCCCTGATGGAGTGGTTCAGCATCAAGAAGGCCGACCACGTCATCATCTGCGAGCCCGAGCGCATCCGACAGATTCCGTACAATATCGAGGGGCGTTACAGCGTGTTGCAGAACATCCCCTCTTTCTCCACTTCCGAGTTTCTTTACGAGGATGCTTCCATGCAGTTCCCGCAGCACGACTCGCTGTTCACGCTCGTCTATGTGGGCGGCTTTGTACAGAACAGATGCCTGAAAGAACTCATTGAAGGGGCTGTGAGCGGCTGTTACAACCTGAACATTGCAGGCTATGGAGACCAGGAGATTGTAGCCCTGCTGGAACAACACAAAACCAGTCCCCACATCCACTACTTCGGGAAGGTGGCCTATGCCGACGGGTTGCGCATCATGTACAACTCCGACCTCATCTACGCCATGTATTCGAAGCAGACGCCCAACCACTTCTTTGCCGCGCCCAACAAGTATTACGAGGCCATGTTCGTGGGGAAGCCGCTTATCACGACCCGTGGCATCATCATTGCCGACAAGGTTTGTGAGCAGGGCTTCGGCTATTGTATCGACGAGACCACAGAGAGTCTGCTACGTCTGGTATCCACCCTTTCCAGGGAAGATGTGGAAGAGAAAGCTCGACAGGCAGCCAGCCTGTGGACACAGTACCGGTCTGTGACCGAGCACTATTTGTCAACGACATACGCTAACCTGATGCATATCCAAACAGTAAACGGTAAACAGTAAACGAACCATGAAACCATGGATTATCACCATACTCTTGCTGGCAGGAAGCCACACCGTTCAGGCAGACAATGTGTTGTTTGCCGAGGGACGTTCTGACTATTCCATCGTGCTCGCTGACGGGGCATCACGCTCCGAGCTGACGGCGGCCAAGGAGCTGCAGGCTGTGCTTCGCGAGATGAGCGGAGCCACACTCCCCATTACACGCCGGGCTTCTGCCGGGACTGGGGCAAAGGCCATCCACATCGGATGGACGCCACGGACCTCAGTACCACGTCCTGACCGGCATGACGAGTCGTTTACCTACAAAACCGTTGGCAACAACCTCTTCATTTATGGCGGCAGCGAACGCGGAACCATGTATGGCGTCTTCCGCTTCCTGGAGCGCGAACTGGGTGTCCACTGGTACACCAGCTCCTTCACCAAGATTCCCATGCGGAGCAGCTACACCCTACCCTCCCTCTCTCACAGCGAGGCTCCCGTCATCCGCCAGCGTCTGGACTTCTATTACGACGCGTTGCGTCATCACGACTGGGCAGCTCATAACCTGCTCAACACCCAATACCAGCTGTCAACCACTCCCTACGGACAGATGTCGTCCTACTGGGGCATGCACACGTTCCATACGCTCATGCCGCCGTCCGTCTATTTCAAGGATCATCCGGAGTATTACAGCGTTTACAAGGGCAGCCGTTCTGACAAGGCCCAGCTGTGTCTCAGCAACAGCGACATGCGACGCGAGCTGACCAGGAACTTGCTCGACGTGATAGCCAAGAACCCCGGCTACTGGTGCTACGACGTGTCACAGAACGACAACTCATGGCCCTGCGAGTGTCGCTCCTGCCTGCGGCTTGTCAGGAAGTACGGCGGACACTCCGGAGCCATCATCTGGTTTGTCAACCAGGTAGCCGCCGAGGTCAGGAAGACACGTCCTGACGTCTATATCGGCACGTTTGCCTACCGTTACACTCGACAGGCGCCCAAGAGCAGCATCAGGCCTGCCGACAATGTCGTCATACGCCTCTGCGACATCGAGTGCTGCATGGCCCATCCCCTGGAGGCCTGCGAGCAGAACCGCAGCTTCCTGTCTGACATGAACGATTGGCGCCAGATAGCGCCCAACATCTATATCTGGGACTATACCACAGGGTTCCTCAACTACCTGTTGCCGTTCCCTAACTTCGACGTGCTGGCAGCCAACTTCCGGTACTTCAGCCAGTCACACGTCATCGGCATCCTCGAAGAGGGCGCCCATGATGCTCCATGGAGCGAGTTCTCCGAACTGAAGCAATGGCTTATCGCCCAGCTGATGTGGAACCCCTATCAGGACGTTGACTCCCTGGCCACGCTGTTCATCAATGACTACTACGGCGTTGCCGCTCCCCTTGTCAAGCAGTATTACGACCTGTGCAGGCGACAGGTAACTGCAGACACCCACTTCACCATCAAGATTGAGCCGACGGCCAACCTCTACGACGACACGTTTATTGCCAACGGCATCAGCCTGATGCAACAGGCATTGGCACGCGTCAGGAGCAACACGCCGGAACATCAGCGCACCCGCCGCATAGCCGCCCAACTCTACTATCTGAGGTTACGCAGAGCCACGCCCACGCCATCGGCTGACGCAGCACTCCGCCAACTGAAGACCATCCTCCATAACGACCCCACCCTCGTAGCAGAACATGGCATCACGCTCGAGTCCCTCATAAAACTGTAAACGGTAAACGGTAAACTATTTATGTCAAAAACATAATATCTGTCCTCACTTTGCGTTATATAAGAAAGACACTCCAAACCGGTATGGATACAGTCCTTTCAATTGTCATCGTCGAATATCACAGCATCGGGGAAATACAACGGTGTGTGGCATCACTCAAGACACATGTCAAGGTGCCATACGAGGTTGTCGTGTCCTCCAACTCGTGCTACTCCGCACAGCAGCAGGAGGCCATCAACGAAACTCCCCCTCTAGAGGGAGAGGGCTGGGGGGAGGCCGAGGCCGCCGTCCGATGGATATTCAATGAGCGGAACGGAGGCTTTGCCTATGCCATGAACGAAGGACTGAAGGTTGCGCGGGGCCGTTATCTCGCCATCATGAACTCCGACTGCACGCTCGAGTCAGACATCGACGGCATGATACGCTTCATGGAAGACCATCCCGCCATTGGAGCCATTGCCCCGCAGATGCGCGATGCCGAAGGGAACATCCAGGACACAGCACGACCCTACGTCTCCGTACCACGATACGTTTGGCGACAGACCAAGCGCATCGTCCGTCACAAGATAAGCGTCCTCGACACCCAGATGGACTATAGCCTCACGCCTTCATGTATGCCGAGGATCTCGACTGGTGCACGCGCATCCGCCAACAAGGGCTGGAGGTCGTCTATTACCCCCAGGTGCTCATCACCTATAAGGGCACGCGTCGTGCACGCTCCAATTCCAAGTACGCCAAGATCTTCATCTCCAGCCACATCAAGTATTGGAAGAAGTTCGGTTTCTTCTATGGCTACCCGCCAAGGAAGAAGTGCATCTACACCGTTTAACAGCCTGCATACATCAGCCTTCATACATCATGTGTCAGGATCTGGTGCGCAACATAATGCAAATTATTCTTGAAAAACTTGTATTTTCTAAATAAAAGTATTACCTTTGCAGTAGAAATAGTAATTGAATCCTTTAACAGCCTTGAAGGGAATTTTGCAAGGTATTGCACGGGCGTGCCACTCACTTGGCGCGCTCGTGCAATATATATGGCACGCCCGTGCCATTCACTTGGCACGGGCGCCTGATACCCGACTATCGCGGCGCTTCGTCCCTGATTGTGGCGCGCTTGTCCCCTGCTACTGCGGCACTTCTTCCCTACGAGCGCGGCGATAAACCAGAGTATGTCCCTAATTCAATTTATCGGAGTGTCTTGTACATATGACAGATGATACAGTTAAATTATAGAAAGTCTTCGCGTACGTATATACGCACGTACGCAAGGAAGTCTTAGAAAACATCTGTATCATCTGTCATTCTGTCATCTTTTATTGTGCAAAGGTACAAAAAATATTTCCTCTTTACTACCCTTAAGGGTACCACGCGTGGGTACTACGGTCAGTGGCATTTATGATGTAACGCATAAACCAGAGTCTTCTAGTTCATTCATTTATTAATCAAACATAAAGGACCAAAATGTACCAATTAACTCTCGCCAATCCCAGTTTATTTGTGCCCACTGGAACTTGTCGCGAAGATCTGTTCTACGATAGAACACCAACTGACTTATTCCATAAAAACACAATAGTAGTGATTGCATGATGGAGTGTACTATGACGTAATAAAAAACTAGGTAAAAGCCAAAGAAATTGTAATAACGGACTCCCCAAGGCGAAGACACAATTTCATCTATAACATCTTTATAATGTGCTTCCATGATGTAGAAACCGAGTATGAAAATAGGAATACAAATAGCAGTTGACAGTATATAGCTAATCAAGTTCCCTTTTTTAAACAATGTGCAAATGAGCAAGAAAGTAATTAGGCTCTGTAAAGTGAATATGATATAATGCATAATAAAGTAAAAACTCTCTTCGAGATAACAAAAAGGGAAAAATTTGTATAGATTGTCAGCAAACGCCAATCCTATCCAGTTAACAGGAGATAGGGAATTTGTCGTGTCTGACAACACATGTACCTGAATTATTACGCACAGTACAAGTATCAGAAATTTCAATATATTTTTAATGTAGTTCATTTGCCATAGTTGGTGATATAATTGTATAATTATTGGTAGGCTTCAGTCTGCAAAGTTAGAGTCCCCTGGTTTACTCAGAATGGTTCCGCCGCTCCCTTATATTTGCTAATTTCTTTTGAGAATTCATTATAATTTATAGGTCCTATGATTGTATTTGATTTTTTTTCAATTATCCAATAGTAAATTGTATCACGTCCTAAAGGATAATTATAATCAGTATACATTATATCCTTATACTTTGTTGGGTGTTGTTTGACAATAATTATTTCTGAATTATATCTATACTCTAGTATGGTCGGTGGTATTTGATACTTTCCACAAATCATCTTTTGTTCAGAATAATAGGTATAACCTCCACCTAAATCTTCACTATCATCAGAAAATAAAAACGTTATTGTGGCCCAAGCTATTAGAAAAATAATAGCCAACAAAAATATGGTGATAATGCTTTTTTTCTTATCCATGGGAATAAAGGTTTTAATTGTTTACTTTCGTATAGGCCTGAGTCCTTTGGTTTATCAAAGTGCTCAGTGAGTCCCCATGCTCACGTCAAATAATGGGAAATTATTACCTTCTATGATTATATAATCTTTATTTAATTCTTTTTTAAAGATTTGTCCCTTTGTAACAGAACAATCCTTTATAATTCTTTTGTCAATAATTAATTTACAAATACTATCATTCTTTATAATTTGATATGGGGGTATATATTCCCTGGGAAAGATTGTTTTGGATGAAGAAATGCTGTCCAATTGGATTTCAATAGTTTCTTTTGTGACATCACTGATTTTTCCTTGCATATAAAGATTCTTCATATAATCTCTTTGTCGTTCTTTATCGGTCTTTTGCCCTTCAACAACGTCTCTTCCAAATTTCAGCGACATGTACAAGAATGATGATGCGCAAAAAACAAGTAATATTGCAAGAATTATCAGAACAATAGTTTTATTTTTTCTCCTCATTATCTATTTCTTTATAAATATCAGATTGTTTTTCTATTTAGACCAGGGGACGATTGATATCACGAAGCATAACGTGATATATACCTGTCCCGCTTGACTGTTGTTATTGGTACATGCAAAGGTACAACATTATTCGAATATAACATCATCTTCTGTCTTAAATAATCATAAACCAGAGGACCATCCTTGGTTTAATCAATTATTCTGACAAAGTAATGGTGTTTTTTGAAAAAAGTTACACTATATCGTTAAACCCATTGTATGTTAGGAAGTTAACAGGTGTAACTTTGTTTTTTCGAAAAAGGCAAAGTTAAACTAACCTTTTCCCGTAATGAATCGTACCTTTTCATGGCATGAAACTATCCGATACATACTATGTAACGATGCTTTACATGGCGAGTAAGCAGCCGCTACATGCCATGTAAAGTCGGCGTTTTTAGAGCAAGCTGGGAAAATATAAACATTAATCGCGGCGATTGCAT
>CACXJZ010000055.1 GCA_902768105.1 uncultured Prevotellaceae bacterium | reverse complement strand
GATACCGATAGCGGCCTCGAGGTGACCACCATACTGGTTGATGGTGTTAACCTCTTCCATAGGAACTGAAGAAGAACCGTGGAGCACGATGGGGAATCCGGGGAGCTTCTTCTCAATCTCATGCAGGATATCGAATGCCAATGGCGGTGGAACGAGCACGCCGTTCACCAGTGTGCACTGCTCTGGAGTGAACTTGTGAGCACCGTGAGAGGTACCGATAGAGATAGCCAGTGAATCGCAACCTGTGCGGGTAGAGAAGTCAATCACCTCCTCAGGCTTGGTATAATGAGACTCTGCAGCAGCAACCTCATCCTCAACACCAGCGAGCACACCGAGCTCAGCCTCAACTGTTACATCAAACTGATGAGCATAGTCAACAACTTTCTTAGCCAAAGCGATGTTCTCCTCATATGGCAGTGAAGATCCATCGATCATCACTGAAGAGAAGCCCATGTCAATGCAATCCTTACAGAGCTCGAAGGTGTCACCGTGGTCGAGGTGGAGCACGATTTCAGGATGCTCACAGCCCAGCTCCTTAGCGTAAGCCACAGCACCTTCAGCCATGTAACGCAGGATGGTAGCGTTGGCATAGTTGCGGGCACCCTTAGACACCTGCATGATAACAGGAGACTTTGTCTCAACAGCGGCCATCACGATAGCCTGCATCTGCTCCATAGTGTTGAAGTTGAAAGCGGGGATAGCATAGCCGCCGGCTACTGCTCTCTTGAACATCTCGCGGGTATTCACGAGACCTAAATCCTTGTAGTTTACCATAATAATTTAAAATTTAACTATTTATTATTTACAATTTATTGTATTTTTTTCTTTTGCTCGGCAAAGGTACGAAATTTTAGTGAAAAGTGAAGAGTGAAGAGTGAAGAATTTGCTGCCGCAACTCCATTTTTTAAATTATTTCACATCATGGCGCCCCTTTGACCGTCAGATTGCAAACTGCGTGTTGCAATCCTTCCACCTCTCGAAACAAAAATAATTCGAGATTTATTTGGTAGTTTGCTCACTTATTCGTATCTTTGCATCAGATAAAAAAAAGACCTTGAATCAGGAAACATAAGTGACACGCTCGTGAAAGTTAATTTTCGCGGGCGTGTCATTTAATTTTCACGACCGCCTGTACCCCGACGAGAACGGCAGTTCGTCCCTACAATCGCCGTTCTCCCTCCCTTCGAACCGGCACCCCCGTACCTACGACGCGGCATAAGGATCCTGCAAAAACGGCATCACCATGACGGATACGCAATTCCTTCAGCATTTATCAGCTCCTTACCGTATTTTCGCACCAGTGCCTTGAAGTCATACGTACCCTCATCTTTGCGAAGGAACGTACCATTCTCGTCATAGTATGCCCTTCTCGAAGGTACTTTCATTCGAAAAAACAAAAAAAATAAATTTTTTCTTGGTTGTTTGCTCATTTATTCGTACCTTTGCAGCCGCTTTCCGCGTAATCGCTGGCAGGAAGATAGGAGAGTTGCCTGTTATGTTGCGCTGGGACGATAACAACAACCGTTTAATTTAAAAGAAAAATGGATTTAATTAAAGTTGCTGAAGAAGCATTTGCAACCGGCAAGCAGCACCCCAGTTTCAAGGCTGGTGACACTGTAACTGTCGCTTACAAAATTATCGAGGGCTCTAAGGAGCGTATCCAGCTTTATCGCGGCGTCGTAATCAAGATTTGCGGCGAGGGCGAGAAGAAGCGTTTTACTGTTCGCAAGATGTCAGGCACCGTGGGTGTGGAGCGTATCTTCCCCCTGGAGTCGCCCAACATTGAGAGCATTGAGGTAAACAAGGTTGGTAAGGTTCGCCGCGCTAAGCTTTACTATCTGCGCAAGCTCACTGGTAAGGCTGCACGCATCAAGGAGAAGCGCCGTCCTACTGTTGCAGAGTAATTCTGACAGCAGAAGAGATAAGAAAGGGTCATTCACAGAAGTGGGTGCCCCTTTCTTTTTTCCAGATGATTTTTTGCCTATCTGAAAAAAAGTTCGTACCTTTGTCGGACGTAAACGAAATAACGTAATTAAAGATAAATAATGAAAGAGTTACAGCTGAAGTACGGATGCAATCCGAACCAGAAACCGTCGCGCATATTCATGACGGAGGGAGAGTTACCCATTGAAGTGATTAACGGCCGTCCGGGCTACATCAATTTCCTCGACGCACTGAACGCGTGGCAGTTGGTGAAGGAGCTGAAGGAGGCTACGGGACTGCCTGCGGCCGCCTCGTTCAAGCACGTGAGTCCTGCCGGTGCTGCCGTAGGCCTGCCGCTGACAGACACGCTGAAGAAGATATACTTCGTTGACGACGTAGAAGGCCTGGACGAGAGTGCCATTGCCTGTGCCTATGCCCGTGCACGCGGTGCCGACCGCATGTCGTCGTACGGTGACTTCGTGGCCCTGAGCGACACCTGCGACAAGACGACGGCCCTGCTGCTGAAGCGCGAGGTGAGCGACGGCGTGATTGCCCCGGACTTCACCCCCGAGGCCATCGAGGTGCTGAAGGACAAGCGCAAGGGCACGTACAACGTCATCAAGATTGACCCGACATACAAGCCCGATCCCATTGAGCGCAAGCAGTGCTTCGGCGTGACCTTCGAGCAGGGACGTAACGAGATCAAGCTGGACGACCCCGCACTCTTCGAGAACATCCCCACCGAGAACAAGACCTTTACCCCAGAGGCAAAGCGCAACCTCGTCATCGCACTCATCACACTGAAATACACGCAGTCGAACAGCGTCTGCTACGTCAAGGACGGACAGGCCATCGGCATCGGCGCAGGTCAGCAGAGCCGCATACACTGCACGCGTCTGGCCGGCAACAAGGCCGACATCTGGTGGCTGCGCCAGCACCCGAAGGTATTGGCGCTGCCCTTCAAGGAGGGTATCCGCCGTGCCGACCGCGACAACACCATCGACGTGTATATCTCAGAGGACGAGCACGACGACGTGCTGCGCGACGGCGCCTGGCAGCAGTTCTTCACCCGTCAGCCTGAGGTGCTGACGCTGGCAGAGAAGAAGGAGTGGATAGCCAAGAACACGAAGGTGGCGCTGGGCTCGGACGCCTTCTTCCCCTTCGGCGACAACATTGAGCGTGCCCACAAGAGCGGCGTAGAGTATATTGCCCAGGCCGGCGGCTCGGTGCGCGACGATCATGTCATTATGACGTGCGACAAGTACGGCATCGCGATGGCGTTCACGGGCGTCAGACTGTTCCACCATTAAGATAGGAAATCCTAGGAAAGCCTAGGTTATCCTAGGAATGACAGAAGAACTATGGACGATTTTCAGAAAATATTGGAGAACGGCATTTCGTTCGGACGCGGAGGTGGACCTCGCAAGGAGGACGACAAGGTGAAGACGAAGGCCAAGAAGAAGAAGTATGTTACCGGTGCTCACGGCAGCGGCTCTGCACGACAGAAAGCCAAGTACCGCGAGCAGCGCGCCAACAGGCACAAGAAATAGAAAAGGGGGTTGCGAACCCCCTTTTTTCATGTTTCGTATTTACTTGAACTCCTAAACTTACAATTCAGCATCCGAGCACTGAAATGTGGTGCCGCGTCTGACGTCGCCCGTCTCGAGCCCCAACTTAAACCACTTCATGCGCTGCTTCGACGTGCCGTGATTGAACGACTCGGGCACGGCATAGCCTTGTGCCTTCTTCTGCAGGTAGTCGTCGCCTATGACCTGTGCACACTTGATGGCTTCCTCAATGTCACCGTCCTCCAGCGAGCCGAACATCTTATTGTCGTAATGCGCCCACACGCCGGCATAGAAGTCGGCCAGCAGCTCCAGACGCACGCTGACCTTGTTGGCATCGGTCTGATTGAGCCGCTGCATCTGCTCATGCGCCTTCTGCAACGTTCCCGTCAGGTACTCCACGTGATGTCCCACCTCGTGAGCAATGACGTAGGCATAGGCAAAGTCGCCGTCAGCACCCAGAGAACGCTTCATCGAGGTAAAGAACGACAGGTCAATATACAACTTCTCGTCGCCTGAGCAGTAGAACGGGCCCATCTGTGCGGAACCTTGTCCGCAGGCCGTCTGCACACCGCCAGTGTAGAGCACCATCGTGGGCTTCTTGTAGTCGCCCCAACCCTGCTCCTGGAACACCTTGGCCCACACGTCCTCCGTACCGCCCAGGATCTTGCTGGAGAAGGTGGCCAGCTCCTGCTCCTCCTGAGTAAACTCACGGTCGTTGGGCGTGACGGTCTGCGTCTGTGCGTTCGTCACTTCGTTAACCACAGCATTGATGGCACCCTCAGTGCCCCCGCTGAAATAGCCGATTACGGCAGCCAGCAGAATGGCGCCGATTCCTAAACCTGCTTTCGCACCTCCACCCATGCGGCGGCGGTCGTCCACGTTCGAGCTTTCTCGTCTTCCGTCTAATTTCATTTTCTTCTATGTTTTAAGGTTTGTATTATTTCTGCAGGCAAAGTTAGTGCAAAACGAGCAAAATGCAAAATAAAACGCGATTTATTTTTGTTTTCTGCCTAAATTACACTACCTTTGTAGGAAAAATCATCAATACCCTAAAACAATGAAAAAACTTTTGATTCCCCTGTTCCTGGCGGTTGCGGCAATTGGCAATGCACAGGAAGCCACCGTGAAATCGCCCGACGGAAAACTGACCGTCAACGTAGCCACCGACAACAGCAAGGCGTACTACACCGTGACACTCGACGGACAGACCATGCTGGAACGCTCGCAGCTGGGCTTCACCGCCAACTACGGCGACTTTGCCAACGGACTGACGATGGAGAAATGGGACGTGAAGCCGGAGGCGTTTGAGTACGACATGACTCGCACGAAGACCTCGCACGTCAGCGTGAGCCGTAACTGCCTGACAGCCACGTTCCGTAACGCAAAGGGACTGCAAATGATGGTGGAGTTCAAGGTGAGCAACAGCGACGTTGCCTTCCGCTACCACGTGCTGCCCGACGACACGAACCACCCCCTGAGCGCCGTCATTCTGTCGGAGGCATCGGCATTCCGCTTCCCTGACGGCACCACCACCTTCCTCTCGCCACAGAGCGGTCCGATGGTGGGCTGGGAGCACACCAAGCCCAGCTACGAGGAGGAGTACCGTGCCGACCGCCCCATGACGGAACCGTCAGCACAGGGACAGGGATACATCTTCCCCGCCCTCTTCCACATCGGAAACGCCTGGGCACTGGTGTCTGAGACAGGCGTGAACGGCAGCTACGTGGGCAGTCACCTCAGCGACTACAAACCCGCGACAGGCTACACCATCGCCTTCCCCCAGGCGGGCGAGAACAACGGCAACGGCACACCCACAGCAGGCGTCGCCCTACCCTGCACCACCCCCTGGCGCACCATCACGCTCGGCTCGCTGGCCAACATCGTGGAGACCACCGTCAGCTACGACCTCGTGGAGCCGCTCTACGAGCCATCACAGCAGTACCGCCCCGGACGCTACACCTGGAGCTGGCTGCTCTGGCAGGACGAGAGTATCAATTATGCCGACCAGGTGCAGTTCATTGACCTGGCCTCAGCAATGGGATTCGAATACTGTCTGGTAGATAACTGGTGGGATCAGCGCATAGGCCGCGAGAAGATTGAGGAGCTGTCGCGCTACGCACAGTCGAAGGGCGTGAGCCTCATGATGTGGTACAACTCGAACGGCTACGAGAACGATGCCCCACAGACACCCCGCCAGCGCATGAGCACCACGGCAGCACGCGACAAGGAGATGGCGTGGCTACAGCGCATTGGCGTCAAGGGCATCAAGGTGGACTTCTTCGGAGGCGACAAGCAGCAGACCATGCAGCTCTATGAGGACATTCTCTACGACGCCAATCGCTACGGCCTGCAGGTCATCTTCCACGGATGTACCGTGCCGCGAGGATGGGAGCGCATGTACCCCAACTTCGTAGCATCGGAAGCCGTGCTCGCCAGCGAGAACCTCTTCTTCGGCGAAGGGGCAACCTTCCGCGAGGGCTTCGACCTGACGCTGCACCCCTTCTGCCGCAACGCTACGGCCACGATGGACTGGGGCGGCATCGTTATGAACCGTTACATGAGCCGCGACAACGCATCACGCCATACCCGTAAGACGACGGACATCTTCGAACTCGCCTCAGGCATCATCATGCAGACAAGCATACAGTGTGTGGCCCTGCAGCCCAACAACCTGAGCGAGCTGCCGACATTCGAGCTCGACTTCCTGCGCCAGCTGCCCACCACATGGGAAGAGACCCGATTCATCGACGGATACCCGGGCAAGTTCGTCGTGCTGGCACGCCGCCACGGGGACCAATGGTATGTGGCAGGACTCAACGCCGAACCTACCGCGAAGAAACTGTCCTTGCAGCTGCCCATGCTGGCAGGACAGACCGTCAGCTACTACTGCGACAGCAGGAAGGGCGAGCCGCAGCTCACGACGCTGAAGGTGGACAAGAAGGGAACGGCGAAGATTGAGATACAGCCCAACGGCGGTATCATCCTGAAATAAAGGAACGCAACAAAGAAAAAGGCCTGAACAAATGTTCGGGCCTTTTCTTTTTATTTCAACTTGAATGAGTTTTCGATGCTGTTCAGTTCCTCGACAAAGGACTTGTCGCACTTCAGACGCTGCTCGACGGTGGCACAGCTGTGAATGACCGTACTGTGGTCGCGATTGCCGATAAGCTGGCCGATACGCGAGGCAGGCATCTTGGTGTATTTCTGTGCCAGGTACATGGACACCTGACGCACCACGACATAGTCGCGCTTGCGGCTGCGGCTGAACACCTGCTGCTGGCTGACGTTGTAGTGGCCACAGACCTTCTCCAGGATATCGTCGATGGTCAGCGGGTGGTTGTCAACCTTGACGGCACGCTTGATGACACGCTCAGCCAGACGCATGTCGATACCACTGTTATAGACAATGGAGTAAGCCATCAGCGAATTGACCACACCCTCGAGGTCGCGCACGCTGCCGTTGGCCGTCTCAGCAATGAACTGAATGACGTCGGCAGGAATCTTCAGGCCGTCGCGACGACACTTGGCGTTCAGGATGTCAATGCACAGCTGCACGTTAGGCTTCTCCAGCTCGGCAATGAGTCCGCAGGAGAAACGGGTGAGCAGACGGTCCTTCATGCCCTGCAAATCGACGGGAGGACGGTCGCTGGCAAGTATGATTTGCTTGCCGTTGCGGAAAAGATGGTTGAAGATATGGAAGAAGGTGTCAAGCGTCTTGGGGGAGTTTGCCCACTCCTGTATGTCATCGACTATCAGGACGTCAATAGTTTGGTAGAAATTGATGAAGTCGTTGGTAGTGTTCTGACGGACAGCATCAGTAAACTGCACCTGGAACAGACGGGCACTCACGTAGAGCACGCGCTTATGCGGGTACATCTCCTTACAACGCACGCCAATAGCATTGATGAGGTGCGTCTTGCCACAGCCTGACGGACCGAAGACAAAGAAAGGATTGAACGTGGTCTTGCCCGGATGCTCGGCAATAGACAGTCCTACCGTACGAGGCAGCTTGTTGCTGTCGCCCTCGATGAAGGAGTTGAAGGTCTTGTGAATGTCGAGCTGCGGATTCAGGTCCTGAGGCGCAACAGCATCCAGCGTCGTAGGTGCCTTGTTGCCGCGCGTAGTGGGCTGCGGTGCCTCAATGGTTCCGGCAGGGTCGCCCTCAACTACCTGTGTCAGCTTGTGTGCCTTGTCAGTAACAATACGATAAGTGAGTTTGGTATGCTCACCGAAACAACGCGTTAATACCTTGCTCAACAGACCCACGTAGTACTGCTCCAAGTACTCGTACACGTACGGGCTTGGAACCTGCACCAACACCGTACGGCTGTCTTCCGAGAATGACTCGAAGACGATTGGCGCGAACCACGTTTTGAATTGCTGCTCCGTGACGTTATTCCTAATCAGGCTAAGGCAGTCGTCCCAAAGCGCCTCATGTCTATTTTGCATTTTGGCGTTAATATTTATAATATGTTTCGGTTTTCGCAGGCGTTCTTTCATGGAGAAACAACCAAACGATTTTGATTTTCGATTGCAAATTTCGTCATTTTTTTCGAAACAAACAAATCCCCGTTTTACAAGAATCTGAACGTACAAAAACGTAACTTATTAAGAAACGGAAGGTTATGTTATCTTTAAACTTCCTTAACCAAAAACATCTCTTGCATATTTCCAAAGTTTTACATATCAGCGTATTACAAACAACTGCACACTTCCCTGAAACTGTGTTGCCAAGTCCCAAACGGAACATTGAAAGTGGCATAAATCAGGAGGTTGTGACGATTGGCATAAAAAAGGCTGCAAAAGCAGCCCTATTTAGACAAAATAAAAATACTACCTTTAGTCTTACTTTCTTCCGAAAACCGAGAAATGGACATATCGTTTCGGATGCTCACGCAGGTCAATCAGCAGTGAGTCGGCCGAGCGCATCGTCGCATTCAGGTTCTCGTAAAGTGCCGGATCACGCATCAGCAAGCCCAGCGTACCCTTGTCGCTATTCAGTGCCTCTGTCATCTGGTGCACATTCTCGAGCGTCTCGTCCACCTTAGCCATTGTAGCGGCCAAATCGAGCTCGTTCAGCTTTCCCGTCAGCTCGCCCGTGTTGTCGAGCACGGTATTGGCACGTGTCACCATTCCCGGTACTTCGTGGTTAAGCTGTGCCATCAGCACGTTCAACTCACGCGTGGAGGTGGTGAGGTTGCCCGTTATCTGGTCAACATTATGAATGGACCTGGCAATGGCGGGGTCAGCCAGCAGCGTGTTCAGACTGACGAGGATGGAGTCGAGCTTGGGGAGCATCTGCTCGATGGCAGGAATCATCTCGGCCACCTGTCCCAGCGCTCCTTTGTCAACAGTGCCAAAAATCGTGTCTCCGACAGCCATCATGACAGACAGGTCCTGAGGGAACGTCAGGTTAATCTTGATGTTACCCAGCATATCGCTTTCCAACTCTGCCTGCGTGCCTCGGGGCAGGTTCATTCGCTTGTCAAGGTCAATGACCGCAACAATATCGGAAGCCTTCTCGTAGTCATAGACAATATCCTTCACGACACCCACACGGTAGCCGCGGGCATAGACAGGGCTCGACGCAGACAGTCCGCTGACGTTGTCGAACTTAATGTAATAAGTATTGTCGTTGGAGAACAGGCTCAGACCCTTCAGATAAGAGAGTCCGAAGAACAGGACTGCAATGCCGGCAATTGCAACCAAGGCTATTTGCACTTCTTTTGTAAAGAATTTCATTTTTTCTATCTTCTTTTGTTTCTATTCTGTTTATACTCGCGGATGGCCTGCTGCACGTCGCAGCGCTTACCACCCTTGAAGGCTACGATAAAGGCCTGCGGGAACTGATCCTGCAGCTCCTTGCGCAACTTGACGATCTCCTGGTAATCGGCAGACGAGCCCACCGTATATTTATACATGCCTCCATCCTCATAGTAATCCACATTCTGCAAACCCTTGAGCTGGGGCGCATTTTTCTTGAGTTTCGTGGAATTGGCAGTTATCTGCACCTTGAAAATAGGTTCATCAGCTGCTGGCTGAGGGATTGTGGCAACAGGAGCTATAGGTGCAACAGGCTCTGGTGTCACCACTTCAACGGGCTCCGGCTTGACCTCAGGCGTCACCTCGGGCTTGACCTCGGGTTTAACCTCAGGCACGGGTTCTGTGGCGGGAGGCGTCACAGTGGCAGGCGTGGGCGGTACGATGGTTGGAATCTCAATGACAGGCGTATTGTCAGGCTCGTAGGGAACAGTGATGTTCTCATTGTAACGTTTTTTATAAGCCATGAAGGCATTAAAGAAGCCTGTCGTATAAAGGTTCAGCGCCTCGGCTGAGTTCATGAACTGCTCCTCGTCGGGTGTTGAGATGAAGCCCAGCTCCATGAGGCATCCAGGCATTGCCGACAATCGCAGCACAGCCAGGTTCTTTTGGTGTGCGCCCATATCCTGACGTCCCGTAGCGCGACAGATGAAACGCTGCATATACTTGGACAACTCAACGCTTCGCTCCATGTTCTTGTCCTGGATAAACTCGAACATGATATCGCTCTCAGGTGAATTGGGGTCGTAGCCTTGATAAATCTGCTTATAATTATCCTCCAACAGGATAACGGAGTTCTCGCGCTTCGCCACATCAAGGTTCTTGTCGATGCCCGTGCCGCTCTCTCCGCTTCCAAGCGTGTAGGTCTGATAACCGTGGACATTACGTCCGCGGGCAACGGCATTGATGTGTACAGAGACAAAAAGGTCGGCCTTGACCTGATTGGCTATCTCGGCACGACGCCAGAGTTCCACAAACACATCTTTTTTCCTGGTGTAAACGACCTTCACGTCTGGGCATTTCTTCTCAACAATAGCACCAAAGGCCAAAGCATATCGCAGCGTCAGGTCTTTTTCCTTAGAGATGGAACCTACGGCACCTGCATCGTGTCCGCCATGACCAGCGTCAATGACGAGCACAAACTTCTTGTTGGTAGCACTGGCAAGCACTACACAACAGCACAACATGCCAAGAATGAAAAGTATCTTTTTGCCCATATTTCCTTATATTAAATGTATCTCGACGCCTGCACCCTGGCAAGCAGCTCCCATGGGGGGATTCAGCTTGGTCAGCTCGAGGTCGATACTTGTCACAAGAGGAAACTCCTCCTGAATAGCTTTCACTATGCGACCAGCCACGTGTTCGAGCAGCTGCGAAGGCTGAGACATCTCACGTTTCACCAAAGCGTACAGCTCTGCATAATTAACGGTATCGCATACATCATCACTCTGCATGGCGGCTGTCACGTCATAACCCACTCGCAACGACACGTTGAAGTCGGCTCCCACAGCCTTTTCCTGCTCCAGCACCCCATGATAGGCATGTAGGCGGATATCACGCAGATAGATATAGCTCTTACTCTTCATACTTCTTCAGCGCACGCTCCACACCGTTCTTCCACGTATTGATGTTCTCGCTCTGCAACTGCAAAGAAGCAACCAACTTGATAACGTGGTCAATAGGCATACGATAACGCAACACACCACTGATGAGCTTAGCGTAGTTCCAATACTCAGGGTTAAACTTCTCTGACAGACCCTCAACGGTAGTCTTGTAACCGCGCTTGTTCTCAAACTGGAAGTCATAGCGCTTCGAGCCGTCAGGATTCTGCTGCTTGATGATTTTTCCCTTCGTGACGCTCTTGGGGAGCATGATGCCCTCCTCGTCGTCCTGCAGACCGGTGAAGATCTCGTAAGGATAGCCGTCCAGCAGTCCCACGAAGGCCACCCACTTATCTTTGTTGTTCTGGAAGCGTACCACGTCGCACTCCAATACCTGCGGCCTTACTTCAATCACCTCAGGTCTCTTTGGCAGGGGGTGGAGATGGTTCTCCATCCACTCCCGTGTGGCCTGCTCATCACCGCCGAAGAACGTCTTTGACGCCTTCAGCACTTCCTCGTAACTATACGTTTTTGTTGGTTCCATCCGCTATTTCTGTAAGATGAATGTCTAAAATTCGCTGCAAAGATACAAAATAATTATCAATTATCAATTATCAATTATCAATTATTTCGTACCTTTGCGGCATGAAAAGAGAACTTATTGCTTTACTACTCTTATTACTGCTGCCATTAGTAGCTATACAAGCCATACCTGCACGGCCAGACACAAGGCGCATTTTGACGCTACGCGACGGCACAGCCATAGAGGTTATGCTGCAGGGTGACGAGCATTTGCACTATTGGCAGGCAGCTGACGGACGGACATTTGACGATGACGGCATGCTCATCTCCGCGTTCGACATGCAACTACGCCGTCAGCAGGCTCTCCAGCGCTGCAGGGTTGACACACGCCGCAGGGCCGTTCGCCGTGCACCCGGCAACATTCCCATCCATCATTATACTGACGCAAAACGTGGGCTCATCATTCTCGTAGAGTTTGCCGACAAGCAGTTCCTTGAAGGACACGACCAACCGCTCTACAACCGCATTGCCAATGAGGAAGGCTTTTCTGATGAGGGATTTAACGGGAGCGTCCACGATTACTTCCTCGATCAGAGCCGCGGACTGTTTGACCTTACGTTCGACGTTGTCGGTCCCGTGCCCATGCCGGAGGGTTACGCCTATTATGGTACAAACGATAAGGATGGCTACGACATGCATCCAGACGAGATGGTCATCGAAGCCTGCAATGCCATCAAGAACATTGTTGATTTTGCCGATTATGACTGGGATGGCAACGGAGAGGTTGATCAGGTCATGATTATTTATGCCGGTCGCGGGGAAGCTTCTGGCGGAGGAGCAAAAACTATCTGGCCCCACGAGTGGAACCTCACCGAGGCGCAAGGGAAGCCCCTTGTGCTTAACGACATCACCATCGACACCTATGCCTGTTCGTGCGAGCTGCAGAGCGCTACCAAGATTGACGGCATAGGTTCCACCTGCCACGAATACAGCCACTGCCTCGGACTGCCTGACATGTATGACATCAGCTACAGCGGCAACTATGGGATGCGCACCTGGTCACTGATGGACCGCGGTACCTATAACGGTGACAGTTTCACACCTGCCGGCTTCACCAGCTTCGAGCGGATGTGCTGTGGCTGGCTCACACCTATTGAACTAACGACTGACACGGAGATAACAGCCATGAAGGCACTCACCGATGGTGGCGATGCATACATTCTTTATAACGATGCCTGGGCCGACGAGTTCTACTTGATAGAGAATCGTCAGCTGACAGGCTGGGACGCCTGTCTTGATGATGCAGGCATGCTCATTCTGCACGTCGATTACGATGAAATCGTGTGGTATTGGAACATGGTGAACACCACCGCCGACTACACCGAAGAGAAGTGGTATGGACCAGGCGCCGTCAACGATCACCAGCGCTGCACCATTTTCCGTGCCAACAACCTACACGCCCCATACCCCTACAAAGACAAGAACAGCCTGACGCCCACGTCATCTCCTGCTGCCACGCTGTATCATGAAAACAGCGAGGGAACATTGCTGATGAATGCCAACATCACAGACATCACGCAGAACGACGACGGCACCATGAGCTTTGCTTTTAAACGGGAGACGACAGCCATTTCGCCCGTCATTTCTGCTACACAAGCAGCTGGCTCACGCATCTATTCCCTTGACGGTCACGACATGGGTACGGACTTCGGCTCCCTACCCCATGGGGTGTATATATATAATGGTAAAAAGGTAAGAAAATAAAAAGGTTAAAAATTGAAGATATGAAGAACCTACTGACGCGTAAAAGCATTCGAAAATACAGCAAGCGCGAGGTTAGCGATGAGTTGTTGAGCCGACTGCTCAACGAGGCAGCCCGCACACAGACGATGGGCAACCTGCAGCTATATAGCGTTGTTATTACCCGTGACGCAAAGATGAAGCAACAACTCGCACCTGCCCATTTCAATCAGCCGATGGTGACAGAAGCACCTGTCGTGCTGACCGTCTGTGCCGACTTCAACCGCACCACACGTTGGTGTGAGGAACGCAACGCCCAGCCAGGCTATGACAATCTGCTGTCCTACCAGAACGCAGTCACTGATGCCCTGCTCTATACGCAGACGCTCTGCAACCTTCTGGATGAGGAAGGGTTAGGGTATTGTTTCCTGGGTACCACCGTCTATCAGCCTCAGGCAATTATCGACATTCTACAACTGCCCAAGCTGGTGATGCCCGTCGCAACACTTACTGTCGGCTGGCCTGACGAGGAGCCATCACTCAGTGACCGCCTGCCACTGGAGAGTTTCATTCACAACGAGACCTACAAAGACTACACCGCACAGGACATTGACACCTATTATATAAATAAGGAGGAGCTTACTGAGAACCAGGAGTTCGTACGCATCAACCAGAAAGAAACACTGGCTCAGGTCTTCACAGACATCCGCTACACAAAGAAAGACAACGAGAGCATGTCTGAAGGACTGCTTCAGGCACTTAAGCATCAGGGATTTCTCTAAAGAGACACCGCAGGCATCATGTTAGGATTCAACAAAGGGAAGGAAAAGGACCTACTCGCCTACATCCGCGAGGGTAAGACGATGAGCCAAAGCGAAAAGCTACGACTCATTGTCAGTCTGAGTATTCCCAGCATCCTGGCACAGATTTCCGCTACTGTGATGTTCTTCATTGATGCCTCAATGGTTGGACACCTTGGTGCCAAGGCTTCCGCTGCCATCGGACTGGTGGAGACCACCGGTTGGCTGATGGGTGGACTGGCCTCTGCCGCCAACATGGGATTCTCTGTCCAGGTGGCACATGCCATTGGTGCCAACGACTTCGAACGGGCACGCCGCATTCTGCGCCAGTCGATGGTTTGCTGTCTGCTATGGTCACTAACCATCACGCTGACAGCTTTGGCTGTCGGCCCTTTCCTTCCCTATTGGCTGGGAGGGTCTGAGGAGATTGCCCACGACGCATCACTCTACTTCATGCTCATCGGTGTGTTTGGCATCTTTTTCCAGATGGAAGGACTGGCAGGCTCCATGCTGAAATGTTCAGGAAATATGAAGGTTCCCTCTGTGCTGAACATCCTGATGTGTGCAATGGACGTAGCATTCAACTATTTCTTTATCTATATTCTTCGCCTTGGAGTGCTTGGCGCAGCATTGGGAACAGGTGTAGCCATGTTGATTACGGCACTACTTATGTTCTACTTCCTACTATACCGTTCTGATATGCTCAGGCTGAAGGGGCGTCCGGGCTCGTTCAGACCCCAGGCAGAAGTTGTGCAGTACGCCTTCAAGATTGGTGCTCCTATGGGATTGCAGCACATGCTGATGGGCGGAGCACAAATCGTGAGCACACTCATCGTGGCCCCTTTAGGTACCATTGCGTTAGCCGCCCATTCGCTGGCCATCACGGTAGAGAGTCTGTGCTACATGCCCGGCTACGGCATTGGCGAAGCCGCCACCACACTGGTAGGACAAGGCATCGGAGCAGGTCAGAAGATGTTGACACGGTCATTTGCCTACCTCTCGGTCACGATGGGAATCGGTGTCATGACGCTGATGGGACTACTCATGTACATCTTTGCCCCAGAACTGATGGCACTGATGACACCCGTAGAAGCCATCCGCAATCTGGGCGCACAAGTGCTGCGCATCGAAGCCTTTGCCGAACCGATGTTTGCTGCTGCAATCGTCTGCAACGGTATCTTTATTGGAGCCGGCGATACGCTGAAGCCTGCCATCATGAGTCTGTGTAGTATGTGGGGCGTACGCCTGACACTGGCTGCTCTTCTGGCTCGTGACCACGGGCTGAAGGGAGTATGGACGGCTATGGCCATTGAACTGACGTTCCGTGGACTGATGTTCCTGGGACGTCTCCGTATCGGACACTGGGACGAGAAACTTAAAACCATATAATATGAAACGACTGATTATTCTTTTATCACTGATTACTTGTCAGTTATCACTCTGCATTGCCCAAGAGCGTGCTGAGGTGCTCATGGAGACAAGCGAGGGAAACATCCGCATCC